>QHSM01000381.1:0-3580 GCA_003221595.1 Candidatus Rokuibacteriota bacterium
ATCCTCGAGATCTCGCGCCTGCACGCCGGCACCGTGCAGCTCGATCGGCGCGCCCTCGACCTCGCGAAGGTCGTGGACCACGCCGTCGAGGAGCTCTATCCGCGGGCCGCCGACGCGGGGGTGAGCCTGGAGTTCGAGCGTCTGGGGACGAGCTTCAGCTACTACGGCGACGCCCAGCGGCTCCATCAGATGGTCGTCAACCTCGGCGCCAACGCGATCCGCTTCACCGCGGCCAGCGGGCGGGTCGTCGTGCGGGTGATCGATGCCGGCCCGGAGTTCGAGCTCCAGGTCGAGGATACCGGCGTGGGGATCCCCGCCGTCGCGCTGCCGCACATCTTCGACGCCTATCGGCAGGCCCACCGCGCTCGCGGTGGGACGGGGCTTGGTCTGGCCATCGTGCGCGCCGTGGTCGACGCCCACGGCGGGCGCGTGACCGCCGAGTCGCAGGAGGGAAAAGGGAGCCGGTTCACCGTGCTCCTGCCACGCCCCTAGGCCCGTCGCCGACTCTTCACCGCGCCGTGATCAGGTCGTTACACGGCGCGGGTACCATCCCCGGGGTATGCTCCGCGTGGCATTAAAATGTCCACCCCGGTCAGAATCTGAGCAGCGATCCGTTTCATTCCATCCTCGTTCTGGCCGTAAGTACTTGAATTCCGGAACGTCGGAAGGTGGCGCTTTGATTGCACACATTTCGCGCCGACGAGTTGGCGTTGAGATCTCTCCCCGGGGGGCCCTGTGATAACTGAGCGCGTCGCGCTGGTGGACGGAAGCCCGAAGATGCAGGCCATCCGGACGATCATCGAGAACGTCGCGGACACGGACGCGATGGTCTTGCTCCGAGGCGAGAGCGGCGTAGGGAAGGATCTCGTCGCCCGGACCATCCACGCGCATTCGCCCCGACGCGACGGCCCGTTCGTCAAGGTCAACTGCGCCGCAATTCCTCACGGTCTTCTCGAGTCCGAGCTCTTCGGCCACGAGAAGGGCGCGTTCACCGGGGCTCATCGGCGCAAGCCCGGCCAGTTCGAATACGCCAAGGGCGGCACGATGTATCTGGACGAGATCGCAGAGCTGCCGCTGTCCCTGCAGGCCAAGCTCCTCCACGTGCTCCAGGACTTCCGCTTCGCCCGCGTGGGCGGCCACGCGATGATCGACGTCGACGCGCGCGTGATCGCGGCCACCAACCGGGACCTGGAGCGCCAGATGGCCCTCGGTGAGTTTCGCGAGGACCTCTACTATCGGCTCAATGTCGTGGAGCTCCGGGTCCCGCCGCTCCGCGAGCGGCGCGAGGAGATCCCCGGCCTGGTCGAGCTGTTCCTGGCGCGATTCAACGAGCAGTACGGCCGGCAAAAGCAGATCTCGTCCGAGACGCTGACCCGCCTCACCGAGTACTCGTGGTCGGGCAATGTCCGGGAGCTCGAGAACGTCGTCCGGCGCATGGTGGTGCTCAGCGACGGCGAGCAGGCGTTCGACGCCCTGGCCGCCCGGGATCGCAACGGGCACGCCGCCGCGACTCCGCGGCCCGCGGCTATCTTCACGGAGAGCCTGCGTGACATCGCCCGGCGCGGCGCGCGCGAGGCCGAGCGTAAGGCGCTGGCCGAGGTGCTCGAGCGGGTCCGCTGGAATCGCGCCGAGGCGTCGCGGATTCTCAAGGTCAGCTACAAGACGCTGCTCCACAAGATCGCCGAGTGCGATCTCACGTCGCCGGCGCGCCGCGCCGTCTAGGCGTTCGCCCCGGCTCCGCGCCGCGCCCCTTGACAAGCGGTGGGCGCCTGCCTAAGGTCGCACAATCATGAACGAGCTGACGAGCCTCGCCGCAGCCCTCGGGACGCGTCTCAAGGAACGGAAAGAAACGATCGCCATCGCGGAGTCCTCGGCCGGCGGGCTGATCTCGGCCGCGCTGCTCGCGGTGCCCGGCGCCTCGGCCTACTTCCTGGGCGGCGGGGTCATCTACACGCAGGCGGCGCGGCGCGGCCTGCTCCGTGTGCCGGACGAAACGGTCAAGGGAATCCGGTCGAGCACCGAGGCGTATGCGCTGCTGAAGGCCCGGACGATCCGTGAGCTGCTCGGCGCCACGTGGGGTCTCGCCGAGACGGGTGCCAGCGGGCCGACGGGCAATCGCTACGGCGACGCGGCCGGCCACGCCTGCTTCGCGGTGACCGGGCCGGTCGAGCGGGCCGTCACGCTCGAGACCGCGCACGGTGACCGCGAGAAGAACATGTGGGCGTTCGCGAAGCGGGCCCTCGAGCTCCTGGAGGCAGCGCTGGCCTCGCGGTAGGACCGCTGCCCCGATGCGCATCGTCTTCTGGAACATCCGGGCCGGCGGCGGCGTTCGCGTTGGACGCATCGCTTCCCAGCTCGAGCGCTGGGCGCCGGACGCGGTCGCCCTCTGCGAGTTCCGCGCGACTCCGCCGAGCCTCGAGCTCGCGCGCGCGCTGGCCGCGCTCGGCCTCCCTCACCAGTGCACGACCGCCCAGCCCGCGAAGCCGACCGCGAATCGTGTGTTCCTCGCCACCCGCTGGCCGCTCACACGGATTCGCCTGTACTCGCGCTGTGACGAAGCCGCCCGGCTGATGCTCGTCGCCGCGATCGAGGCTCCCGAGCCCGTCACCCTGGGCGTCATGCACGTCCCGAATCGCGTGACGGGACGGAAGGACGCGTTCTTCGCGGCGACGCTGTCACTGCTCGGCCGCTGGCGGCGCGGCCCGGCGGTCCTCGTCGGCGACACCAATTCTGGCCGTCCCGGCATCGACGAGGAGACTCGGGTGTTCGGCCCGAAGGAAGACGCCTGGCTGTCGGGGCTCGAGCGCTCGGGATGGCTCGACGCGTTCCGCCTTCGCCACGGCCAGTCGCGCGCCTACACCTGGTACTCCCCGAACGGACGCAACGGCTTTCGACTCGATCAGGCGTTCATCAACGACGCCGCGCGGCCACGACTGCGGAACGTCCGGCACGACTGGGGCCGGCGCGTCGGGCCGCGCGCGAGCTTCGCCAGCGATCACGCCGCGCTGCTGGTCGATCTTCACGGCTAGATGATGTAGAGTCGACCCGCCACGATGCGCTTCGGCACCTATTACTTCCTCCAGGCGCCGCCGTCTGTCACGCACCCCGACGTCATCCGTCAAGAGGTCGAGCAGATGGTGTGGACGGAGGAGCTCGGCTTCGACAGCATCTGGCTCACCGAGCACCATTTCATCGACTATGGCCTCTCGGTCTCGCCGGCGGTCCTCGCGACGGCCGCCGCGATGCGGACGCGGCGCGTGCGCATCGGGCTGGCGGCGGCGATCCTGCCGTTCCACGACCCGATTCGGCTGGCCGAGGAGCTGGCCATGGTCGACATCCTGAGCGAGGGTCGTCTCGACGTCGGAGTCGGGCGAGGCAACCGCCCCGTCGAGTTCGAAGGGTACCGCGTGCCGCAGATCGAAAACCGCGAGCGCTTCGAGGAATGCCTCGCCATCCTGCTCGAGGCCTGGACCCAGGACCGCTTCTCGTTCGAGGGGCGTCACTACACCATCCCCGAGGTCCGGGTGATTCCCAAGCCGCTCCAGCAGCCGCACCCCCCGGTCTACGTCGTGTGCACGAG
>QHSM01000381.1:3658-10315 GCA_003221595.1 Candidatus Rokuibacteriota bacterium
TATGTGGCGCCCACCGACGCCCAGGCGCTCGCCGAGGCCCGGGACGCCGAGATGTGGTATCAGGAATCGCTGCGGCGCTTTCTCATTCCCGAGCGGATCGATCGGGTGCATCCGCTGCTGCAGCCCGGCTTCCGCGCGATGCAGGAGCGATTCGCGACGGTCAGCTGGGAGCAGCTCGTTGCGGAGAGCGTGGCCTTCGGCTCGCCCGACACGGTGGCGGAGCGGGTCGACGAGTTCCGGCGGCTCGGCGTCGGCGAGATGCTGTGCTGGATGAACTTCGGCGGTCTACCTCAGGATAGGGTGCGCCGGTCCATGGAGCTCTTCGCCCGCGAGGTGATGCCGCGGTTCCGCTGACGCGGCGGCCGCTCACTTCGCCCGGGTCATCACCATGCTGATCGCCTTCGAGAAGGCGCCCACCGTGAACGGCTTCTGGAGCAAGAGACCCAGCCTCGGCGCGTCGACGGCTCCGGCCTCGGCGAGATACCCGGAGACGTAGAGCACCCGGACGTCGGGCCGCGCGGCCCGAACGCGGGTGACCCATTCGTCGGCGAACGACGGCGGCATCCCGACGTCCACGACCATCAGGTCGATGCGGTCGGCGTGCTGGCTGCAGAGGGCGAGCGCCTCGTCCCGATCGCTCGCCTCCAGGACCACGTAGTTCTGCAGCTGCAAGATCTCGCGGATCAGATCGCGCACCTCGCGCTCGTTCTCGACGACGAGCACCGTCTTGCTGTCGACCGGACCGCTCGCGCCGGGCGGGGCGACGGGCGTCTCGACGGGCGCGGTCTCGGGGACGCGGGGCAGATAGATCTTGAACGTCGAGCCGGCGCCGGCATCGCTCATCACGCTGATCTGGCCGCCGAGCTGTGTGACCACGTCGTAGACGGTCGCGAGGCCGACCCCGGTGCCCCGCCCAGGCTCCTTCGTGGTGAAGTACGGCTCGAAGAGCCGGGCGCGGGTCTCGTTGTCCATGCCGCATCCGGTGTCGCTCACCGCCAGCATGACGACCTGGTTCACGTTGGCGGTCTCGATCGTGAGGCGCCCGCCCTGCGGCATCGCGTCGCGCGCGTTGACGACGAGATTCATGATCACCTGCCCGATCTGATGCGGGTTGGCGCTGACGAGGCCCAGCTCGCTCTCGAGCCGTGTCACGAGCTCGATGTTGTCGCCGAGCAGCGGCTGAAGCACGCGGGTCACGTTCCCGACGATCTGGTTCAGCTCGACCGGCGTGGGCGCCGGCGGCGGCCGGCGGCTTCCGGCGAGGATCTGCTGGGCCAGGGCCGCGCCCCATTCGGTGGCCCGCTTGATCGCTTCGGCGTTGCGGCGCAGAGGATCGTCCGGGCGGAGGCGCCGCAGCATCATCTCGGTATAGCCGGTGATGACCGAGAGCAGATTGTTGAAGTCGTGCGCGACGCTGCTCGCGTGTCGACGCAGGCTTGCGACGTCGGCGAGCGCCTCTTCGAGCCCCGCGCTCGGGTCGCGAGGGGACACGGCTCCGCCTTCCGATGTCATCGGAAATCCTCGGGCGCGATGGGCGGCTCGGCGACGAGCGGCAGGACGATCGTGAACGTCGTGCCCCGGCCGGGCGCGCTGGTGAAGGTGATCCTCCCGCCGTGGTCCTGGACGATCTTATGGGCCAGGGCGAGGCCGAGCCCTGTCCCGCCCGCGCGTGTCGTATAGAAGGGATTGAAGATCCGGTCGGTCTCCGACGGCTCGATCCCGGTTCCGGTGTCCTCGACCTCGACCTTCACGCGGTTCGCCGTCCGCCGACGCGCGGACGGCAGCGGGTCTCCGCCTGTCACCCACCCGGCGCGCACGGTGAGCCGGCCGCCGCGCGGCATGGCATCGAGCGCGTTGGCGACGAGATTGACGAACACGCGGTAGAGGGCTTCCTTGTCGGCCTGAATGGGCGGCACGTCGCGCGCGTACTCGCGCACGACCTCGATGTGCCGATCGTCGAGCTGATCGCCGTAGAGGTCGGCGGCGCGCTCCAGGAGCTCCGGCACGCTCGCGGAAGTTTCGATCGTCGAACTTGCGCTCCAGATGTCGGCTGAACGTGAGCAGCGAGGTCAGCGGGTTCTTGATCTCGTGGGCCAGGCCGGCGGCGAGCGTGCCGAGCGCGGCCAGCCGATCGGAGCGCTGGAGGTCGCTCTCGAGCTGGCGCAGGAGCGTCACGTCACGAAACACGCCGATGACGCCGAGGTCCTTGCCCTCGCCGCCCTTGAGCGGCGCCGTGCTGAACTCGATCGGCACCGAGCTGCCGTTCCGGCGCCGGAGTGTCAGCGGAACGTTCGCGATCGGCGCGCGACTGGCGAGCGTCTCGGTCAAGAGGTCGCTGAGCTCGGGGGTGTGGGCGAAGAGCTCGGTGCAGTAGCGCCCCGCCGCCTCGCCGCGAAAGAACCCGGTGAGCAGCTCCGCGGCCGGGTTGAGCGTGACGACACGGCCGTCGAGATCGATGGTCACGATGCCGCTGGTGAGTGATCCGAGAATGTTGTCGGTGTAGCCCTTGAGGTCGCCCAGCTCCTCGAACTGTCGTCGCAGCCCCGCGTGCGCTTCTTCCAGCGCCGTGCGCTGCTGGAAGAGCTGCGCCGCCATGTGATTGAAGGCGGCGGCGAGGCGCCCGATCTCGTCCGTCGTCGAGGGCTCGATCCGCTGATTCAGCTCGCCGCGCGAGATCGCCGCGGCCCCCTCGGCGAGCTGCTGGACGGGCCGGGCGATCCGCCGGGCTACCAGCGCCGCCGCGGCGCTGCCCAGGAGGAGCGTCACCACGGTCAAGGCTCCCAGCTCGAGCCGCGCCCGCCGGATCTCCGCCTCCATCCGGCGCTTGGAGAGACCGAGCCGCGCCGTGCCCCATTTTCGGTCGTCGACGAGGATGGGAACGGCGAAGTCGTACACGGCCTCGCCGGCGCCGGTCACCGTCTCTTGCGTGACCGGTTCGGTCGCGCTCGCCGCCCGCTCCGGGACGGCGCCCTGGATCAGCAGGCCGACCCGCTCGGGATACCGGCTGTGCGCCGCCACCTTACCGTCGGCGTCGAGCACCATGGCGTAGGCGACGTCGTGCTCGGCGGCCGCCCGCACGACGGTCTGCTCGAGCGCGGTGAAGTTGTAGAGGAGCAGCGGGCCGTACGAGGTGGCGCCCAGGTTTCGCACCAGCGCCTCGCCGCGGCGCTGGAGCTCGTCGATGATGGCGACGCGGAGCGTGTGCTCCACGACCACGACGACGGCCGCCATGACCAGCACGATGACCAGAATCGTGCCGAGCAGGAGCTTCGCGCGGAGCGAGTGGATCATCGCGCGCGGTCCAGCCAGATCTTACGGAAGGGGATGTAAGGGTCGCCGAGCCCGTTGACCTCGATACTCCGGACGTACGGCTGGAAGAGGCGCTCGTACGTGTGGTGGAAGACCGGGAGGACGGGCGCATCGTCGAGGATCATCTGCTCGGCTCTCCGGTAGAGGTCGACGCGCCGCTGGGCGTCGCCGCTGGTGCGCGCGCTCACGAGCAGGTCGTCGACGGCCGGATTCGCGTAGCCGAAGAAGTTTCGCGAGCTCTTCGAATGGAAGAGCTTCGTGAGGAAATTGTCGGGGTCCGGGACGTCGGCGTACCACGCCCACAGGAAGATGGGAAGCTTGCCGTCATCGACCATCTTCGAGAACGCGGACCAGTTCGTGTGGTAGTGGATCTCGGCCGTGATGCCGACCGCCGCGAGCGACTTCTTGATCTGCTCGTGCTCGAGGACGACGTCGTTCCGCTTCACGCTCGACCAGATCGCGAAGGTCGGCAGACCGCGGCCACCCGGATAGCCCGCCCGCGCCAGCAGATCGCGGGCCTTCTGCGGGTCGTACGCGTACCCGGCGAGCTTCGGATTGAAGCCGAGCGTGCCCGGCGGCAGAATCCCGCGGGCCACTATGTACTGACCGAAGTAGACGTTCTGGACGATCGCCTCGCGGTCGATGGCGTGAAGAAAGGCCTGGCGCACCCGCCGGTCGCTGAGCGGCTTCATCCGCGTGTTGAAGCCGTAGAAGCGCACGCTGCTCATGGGCCGCTTCACGTAGATGTGACCGTCGCCGGCGCCGAGAACCCGTCGATCGGCGTGCGACGGCAACGGCGCGTCCTCCAGACCACCCCGCAGGAACTCCTCGTGCATCGCGTCGCGCTGGTCGCCCGGGAAGATCCGGAAGACGAGACGCGCGAGCTTCGGCGCCCCTTCGAAGTGCTCGACGTTCGCGGTCAGCACGATCTCCTTTCCGCGCTCCCAGCGGAGGAACCTGAACGGTCCGCTGCCGACCGGCTGGGCGCCGAAGGCCTCGCCCTGAGCCTCGACCAGGTCCCGCGGAACGATCTTGGCGTGGCCGACGGCGAGGATCGCGACGAACGGGGCCAGCGCCTCGTCGAGAGTGACCTCGACGGTATGCCGGTCGAGCGCCACGAGTCCGGATACCGTCCGGGCGACGCCTTCTCTGAACTGCCGGGCCCCCCGGATACCGAGGAACAGGTCGGCGGCTTCCGAGCGCGTCCTCGTATCGAGAAGGCGCGTGAGCGAGTAGACGACATCATCCGCGGTGACCTCGCGTCCGTGATGGAACTTCGCGCCCTTGCGAAGCTCGAACGTCCACGTGAGCCCGTCCCTGGATGCGCGCCAGAACTCGGCCAACGCCGGCTTGATGGCGAGCGTCTGGTCGAACTGCACCAAGCCGTCGAAGATTTGCTGAGACACCGCCCGGCTGTAGATGTCGCTGATCCGAGCCGGATCGAGCGTCTTGGGGTCGTGCCCCAGCGGGCGCCGGTAGACGGCGCCGGCGCTTGCGTCATTCTGCTCCTGAGCCGGCGCCGGCAGTGCGCCGGTACCCAGAAGTACGCCCAGGAGGACGCTGAGGAAAAAGGGGGGCGTACTGCCCCCCAAATTCCACAAGAAACGGGCTAGTCGCCACCGCTGTCGGCAGTGCCGAGGGCCTGGAAGAACTGCGTCGAGCCGGAAGTCGCCGACTCGATGACAGGTGCTGCCAGCAGGAACGATCCGATTACCGCTGCCACGATCACGATGCTCGTCCACACTTTTGTCATCGCTCTCCTCCTCGCCGGTTGAGAAGCCCTCCCCATGAGGGCTTCGAGCTGCAGTCGGCGAGAAGTAGAGCAATTTCATCGCCACGTAAAGGTGATACTGGCTGACCGATCCAAGTGCCTGTTTCTCGACGGCGAATGCGTCATCGGGAGAGCGTCTTCCCTCGCGCGGCGCCCAGTCGTTGGGCGTACTCGCCCAATCACTGGGCGCCCATCGACTGGGCGCTCAGCGCGCTCCGGGCGCGCGAACGCCCCAGCGCGCCAGCTTCACCCGCAGCGAATTGCGATGGATCGCGAGGATCCGTCCGGCCTCGGTGAGGTTCCAGCCGACCCGCTCGAGCACGCGCAGCACGATCTGGCGCTCGAACTGGTCGGTGGCCTCGTTGAGCGGGAGCGCCTCGGCCGCCCGCACCCGGGTGGCCTGCTGCGGGAGCAGGACGTCGAGCGGCAGATCGTTGAGCTGGATGACCGGCCCCTCGGCCAGGACCACGCACCGCTCGATGACGTTCTCGAGCTCACGAACGTTGCCGGGCCACCGGTAGGTTTGCAGGGCGGCGACCGCCTCGGGCGAAAGCCTCTCGATGCGCTTGTTGAAGTCGCGGGTGTCGCGACGCAGAAAGTGCTCGGCCAGGAGCGGGACGTCCTGGGCGCGCTCCCGCAGCGGCGGCACGACGATCGGGACGACGTTGAGGCGATAGTAGAGATCCTCCCGGAAGGTGCCGCGGCTCACCGCCTCCCTGAGGTTGGTGTTGGTGGCGGCGATGACACGGACGTCGATCTTGATCGACCGCGTGCCGCCCACCCGCTCGATCTCGCGCTCCTGGAGCACGCGCAGCAGCTTGGCCTGGAGCTCGGACCGGAGCGTGCCGATCTCGTCGAGGAACAGCGTGCCGCCCTGCGCGAGCTCGAACTTTCCGAGCTTCCGCTGATGGGCGCCGGTGAACGCGCCCCGCTCGTGGCCGAAAAGCTCCGACTCGATGAGCGACTCGACGATGGCGGCCGGATTGACGGCGACGAAGGGACCTTCGCGCCGGGGACCGTCCCGGTGGATGGCCCGCGCCACGAGCTCCTTGCCGGTCCCGCTCTCGCCCGTGATGAGCACGGTCGCGGAGGTGCGGGCGACCTGGGCGATCAGCCCGTGGAGCTTCTCCATGACCGGGTGCTGGCCGACGATCTCGTCGAGGTCGTGCGTTCGCGCCAGCTCGGAGCGGAGGAGCGCGACCTCTCGCTCGAGCGTCCGCCGCTCGAGCGCCCGGCTCGAGAGAGACAGGAGCTCGTCCTCCTCGAAGGGCTTGGTCAGGTAGTCGAAAGCGCCGAGCTTCATGGCGGCCACGGCGGTCCGGACCGTCTTCACCGCCGTGACCAGGATCACCTCGACGCGTTCGTCAATGGCCTTCATCCGCTCGAGGACCTCGATCCCGTCCATTCCGGGGAGCCGGATGTCGAGCAGCACGAGGTCCACCGGCGAGGCCCGGACGAATTCGAGCGCGCTGGGACCGTCGGGGACGTCGACGACGTGGTAGTGGTCCTCGAGGATCAGTCGAAACGACTCCCGGACACCAGGGTCGTCGTCGACGACGAGAATCACCGGGCGCGTC
>QHSM01000382.1 GCA_003221595.1 Candidatus Rokuibacteriota bacterium
AGGACATCCTCGGCCACGACGACGCCGCGGCGAACGCGTTCATTCTCGAGGTCGAGCGGCGCCGCGATCCCTCGCACGTTCGCAGCTACCGGATGTCTGAATGGAAGGCCTTTCTCCGCGCGGCCGGCCTCACGGTGATGGACGATCTCCTGATCTGGAAGATCCGCGAGTGGGACGAGTGGACCGGCCGGATGCGGATGACCGTCGAGGCGCGGCGCGACCTCGAGGCGTTCGTGCGCCGGGCGCCCGAGCCCTGCCGCGCCGCCTTCGACTTCAAGCTCACCCCGGACGCCGTCGTCTCGTTCAACGACCGGCAGATCCTGCTGCGCGCCGACCGGGACTGATTCCGCCGCTGCGCCCCACAGGGCGCGGCCGACGTCAGGTGGGGCGGGGACGAAGCCGGACGAGCGTCGCCCCGCGGCCCCCGCGTTCGGGCGGCGCGTCGGCGAAGGCTGCGACGAGAGGGTGCCGGGCGAGCAGCGACTGCACGATCGTGCGCTGGACGCCGATCCCACGACCGTGGATCAGCCGCACCTCGACGAATCCCCGGGCGTGGGCGGCTTCCAGATAGTCCGAGACGACCGCGGGAACATCGCGCGGCGCGAAGGCGTGAAGATCCAGCGCATCCTCGATCGGGATGCGGACGGGCTCGTCGTCTACAGCCGCGGCCCTCCCAGCACGTGCTCCTTCCAGTGATCGAAGCTCAGGAGATCCTCCCCCGAGAGCTTGCACTGTCAGAAGGTTGCGGCGCGCTCGAAGAACGGGACGTCGACCAGCCCCACCCGCTCGGCGCTCGCGGTCTCGGCAACCTTCTGGGCCACCATCTGCCGGACGAACGGGATCGGAATCCGGCCGAGCCGGTGGATGACTTCCTCCGTGCAGCGAATGCGCGTGCCGGGCAGCACCGGCCCGTCGGCGACGACCTCGGCCGCCTCGCGCTCGGGGTGCTCGCACGTCTCCGGGACGAGCTGCTGGAGCCGGAGCGACACGTATTCGGTCACCCAGGCCTGGATCTCCTGCCGCGCCTCGCCGACGCGCGGCGCCGTTCGATCGAGCTTGGCGTCGATGGCGCCCAGGAGCTGCTCGAGCCGGCCGAGCCGCGACTCGAGCGCCGCCAGGCGCGCGTCCACGTTCGCGTCGCTCATCAGTCGTTCCTCCCGAGAGCGGTGACGATCACGCGACCGGCGGCCGGCGGGTGTGCCAGTCCGTGAGTCGCTGGTAGGCGTCGATGACGCGCAGCACGGTCGCCTCGTCGAACGGCCGCCCGACGAGCTGAAAGCCCATCGGCAGCCCGCCCGCCGTGAAGCCGCATGGCGCCGAGCCCGCCGGGTGGCCCGAGTAGTTGAACGGCCGGGTGAGGCGGATCAGCGCCGCGCGCACATCGGACTTGCCGTCGCCGAGAGTCGTCTCCCGCTCGCCGAGCGCCGGCGCCGGGATCGGCGTCGCCGGCGCCAGGAGCACGTCGCGCTTGACCAGGGCGCTGTCGATCTCCGATCGCACGAGGGCGCGAAGCTGCTGGGCGCGCAGGTACTGGGCGCCGCTGATGAACGCGCCCATCCGCAGGCGCTCCCTCACGTCGGGCTGGTAGTCCTGGGCGCGCACGCGCATCCACGCGGCGTGATAGGCGAGCGCCTCGGACGCGACGATCGCGGTGGAGGCCGGGCCGACGTGGGCGACGTGGGTCAGGTTCACCTCGTCGACGATCGCGCCCGCCTGCTCGAGCTGCCGCGCGGCCGTCTCGACGGCCGAACGAACCTCGGGGGCCGCCACGTCCGTGAAGTGCGCGCGGAGGAGCCCGACCCGCACGCCCTTCACGTCCCCGGTGAGCGCCGTGGTGTAGTCGGGCACGGGCAGCACGCTGGTGGTCGGGTCGGCCGGATCGTATCCGGCGATCGCGCCGAGCATCAGCGCGCTGTCGCGGGCGGTGCGGGTCATCGGCCCCACGTGGTCCATCGACCAGGCGAGCGGGAGCACGCCCGCGCGGCTCACCCGTCCGTAGGTCGGCTTGAGCCCCGTGATCCCGCAGAGCGAAGCCGGAATGCGGATCGAGCCGCCGGTGTCCGAGCCGAGCGATCCCGGCGCCAGACCGGCGGCGACCGCCGCGCCCGAACCCGAGGACGAGCCGCCGGTGACGCGATGGACGCTCGAGTCCCACGGATTCCGCGCGTCGCCGTAGTGCGCGTTGAGCCCCTCGGGTCCGTACGCGAACTCGTGCATGTTGAGCTTGCCGAGCACGATCGCGCCGGCTCCCGCCAGACGCGCCACGACCGTCGCATCGCGAGCGGGCACCGAGTCGGCGAGGATCTTGGAGCCGCCGGTCGTCCGGACGCCCTTCGTCGAGTAAAGGTCCTTGGGCGCCCAGGGCACGCCGTGCAGAGGGCCGGCGACCTTGCCCCCCATCAGGTCGGCCTCGGCGGCCCGCGCCGCCTGCAGCGCGGCGTCGGCGCAGACGGTGATGAAGGCGCGAAGCCCGGCATCGAGCGTGGCGATGCGGTCGAGATGGGCGCGGACGACCTCGACCGGCGAGACTTCCTTCGTGGCGATCATCCGCCCGAGATCGGCCATCGAGGTCCAGACGAGATCGGCCATCAGAGCACCCGGTACTGCGTCGTCGGCTCGAGATCCTCGAGCGGCAGGCTCTCGAGGCGATCGAGCGCGTCGAGGAGTCGCTCGACCGCGGGCCGGATCGGCTCGAGCTCCGCGTCGGTCCACGCGAACCCGCCGGCGGCCGCCATCCGCTTCATGCCCTCGAGTCCTATTTCCATGGGCGCGAGCATACCACTAGAATGAGGGACCATGGCCGTCGCGCTGACGATCCTCCACGGTTCCGGCGCCGCCCCGTCGCGCCGGACGCTGAGCGTCGCGCCCGGGACCACGATTCTCAAAGCGGCGCATGCCGGCGGCGTGGACGTCACCGCGACATGCGGCGGGCGCGGCCGGTGCACGTCGTGTCGGGTCAAGTTCCTGGCTGGCCTGCCGCCGCCGCCGACGATCATGGACGAAGTCCAGCTTGGACCCGACCTCGTGCGCGAGGGCTATCGCCTCTCCTGCCAGTGCGTCCTGCAGCAATCCGTCACCGTTCAGGTTGCGCCGCCGCTCGAGGAGCGCTCATTCCAGATGCTCGGCGCCGGTCCCGGCGTCAAGCAGCTCGGCCGGATCACGCTCGATTCCGGCATCGCCAAGCAGGTCGTCAAAGTCACGCTGCCGCGCCAGGAGCATCACCAGACATCGGACCTCGAGCAGCTCCTGGCGGCCGTCGGCCTCACGACCGCCGACGTCGGGTCCGCGGTGCTCCAGGGACTACCGCAGGCCCTCCGGGACGATCCCGCCGGCGTGACCGTGACGACGTTCGCCTCCGGCGGGCGGGAGCGGGTTCTCGCGGTCGAGCGCGGCGACACCGCCGCGATGAAGTTCGGCCTCGCCATCGACATCGGCACGACCAGCGTGGTCACGACGCTGGTCGAGCTCGAGTCGGGCGAGCAGCTCGCATCGGTGTCGAGCCTCAATCCGCAGGCGGTCTTCGGCGGCGATCTCATGTCGCGCATCGCCTTCGCCCAGTTCAATCCGGGCAATCTGCGCAAGCTCCAGACCCGGATCCTCGGCCTGCTCAACCAGCACGTCGAGCAGATTTGCCGCGAGTCCGGCGTGCTCGCGAAGTGGATCTACAAGGTCGTGGTCGTCGGCAACACGTGCATGCACCACATCCTGCTCGGCATCGACCCCTCGCACGTCGGCCTCGCGCCGTACGCGCCGGTGATGCGCCACGCCCTGACCCTGCCGGCCCGCGATCTGTTCCTGAAAGTCGCCCCGGAGGCGCGGGTGTGCCTCTTGCCCCTGGTGGCCGGGTTCGTCGGCGCCGACGCCGTCGCGGTCGCGCTCGCCACCCGCATCCACGAGAGCGCCGAGGTGCGCATCGCCGTCGACATCGGCACCAACGGCGAGGTGCTGCTGGGTTCCCGCGACCGGCTCTGGGCCTGTTCGGCGCCCGCCGGGCCGGCGCTCGAGGGCGCTCAGATCCGCCACGGCATGCGCGGCGCGCTCGGCGCCATCGACCGCACCACCGTCGACGACGATATCCACGTTCACACGATCGGCGAGACAGCCGCGCTCGGCATCTGCGGCTCCGGGATCATCGACCTGCTCGCCGGGCTTCTCGACGCCGGAGTCATCGACTGGACGGGGCTCATCCAGGTGGACGGGCGCGACGCGCTCCCGCCGCGGCTTCGTGACCGCGTGGTCATGCGGGGCGAGGAGCGCCAGGTGATCGTGCTCCGCCCGGGCGAGGCCGGCGCGCTCCGGGAGATCGTGCTGACCCAGGACGACGTGCGGCAAGTCCAGCTGGCCAAGGGGGCGATCGCCTCGGGTGTCGCGATGCTCCAGCGCGTCGCCGGCGTGCCGCCGGAGCGGGTGGCGGAGCTGATGCTCGCCGGTGGCTTCGGCAACTACGTCTCGATCGAGAGCGCGCTGCGGATCGGGCTGATTCCGCCGCTGCCGCGTGAGCGGATCCGCTACGTCGGCAACGCCGCCTCGCTGGGCGCGCAGCTCTGCGTGCTCT
>QHSM01000383.1 GCA_003221595.1 Candidatus Rokuibacteriota bacterium
CGGCCAGATGAGCTGCAGCATGTTCTGCCACGGGTTGACCCAGAAGGGCGTGTACACCATGGGCGGAAGCCATTTGAAGATGATGAGCAGACCGAGAATGAACACGATGCCGAGCCAGAACGAGGGCGTGGCGAGGCCGGCGATGGAGAAGATGCGCACGGCATAGTCTACCCAGGTGTCCTGCTTGAGCGCGGCCACCACGCCCATGGGAATGGCCAGTACGACGGCGATGAGCGTCGCCATCACCGCCAATTGAAAGCTCAGCGCGGCCCGGAGCTTGATCTCCTCGATGATGGGCGCGCCCGTCCACATCGACGTGCCGAAGTCGAGCCGGATGATACCCGTCATCCACGTGACGAACTGCTGCCAGAGGGGCTGGTCGAGGCCGAGCCGCGCCCGCTCCTTGTCGAGGTTGTCCTTCGACGCGAAGGCGCTGTCACCCATGAAGCGCAGCTCCACGATGTCCCCGGGCACGACCCGCATCAGAAAGAAGATGAGGACCGCGACGCCCAGGAGCGTCGGGATCATCAGGAGGATCCGCTTGACGATGTACTTGATCACGCCCGCGCGTCCCCCATCACTCGGCGAGCCACACCGTGTCGAGCTGCTGGTTCAGGTAGTGACTCGGCGTGACCGTCCAGCCACGAACCTTCGCGTTGTACGGGACGATCCGGTGCCACTGGAGCGTGATGAACGTGTGCGCTTCCTCGTCCAGCAGGCGCCGCTCGAACTCCCGGACGTACCGCTTGCGCTCCTCGGGATCGAGGGTCCGGCTCTGCTTCTGGTAGAGGTCGTCGAGCATCCGGTCGGTGTAGCGCCCGTAGTTGCTGTGGCTGATGTCCTTCGACTGGAACTTCGCCAGGTCGAGGTCGGGCTCGACCGAGTAGCCGCACTGCGCGTCGCTCGACACCGTGAAGTTGCCGGCGCGCAGCTCGGTGACGTGCTGCGAGGCCTCGATGGTGACCATCGTCGCGTTCAGCCCGACCTGGCGCCACTGGTCGATGAGCCAGATCCCGACCGGCTCGTAGGGCATGGCCACCCCGCGGTTCATGAAGGTGAAGGCGTAGCCATCGGGGACGCCGGCCTCCCGGAGCAGCCGCCGGGCCTCCGCTCGCGATTTCTTGATGTCGCGCCAGTACCCGGCGAGCTTCTCCAGCTCGTCCGGCGGCGTCGCGTACGGCGTGCCCGGCACCTGCACGCCGGCGACCTCTTTCACGACCGCGATCCTCGACAGGGCCTGCGAAGCCTGATATCGATCCAGGGCGAGCGTCAGCGCGCGCCGGACGCGCTTGTCGTCGAACGGCTTCTTGTCCTGGTTGATGGCTACCCACGCCGCGCAATCCCAGGGGCTCTCCTGCACCGTGATCTTCTTGCCGAGGGCGTTGACGAGGCTGTCGCGCTCGGCGGGCGAGAAGCCGCGGAACTGGATGTGCGCCCGCTCCGCGCGGACCGCGGCGACCTGGGAGGCCGAGTCCTTCATGAAGATCGCCCGGTACCCGTCGAGATAGGGCTTGCCCTTGTCCCAGTAATTCGGATTCTTCTTGCCGACCCAGTGCGAGCCCTTGACGTGCTCGACGAACACGAACGGGCCCGTCCCCATCACGTTCTTCTCGTACCAGCGCACGTCCTTGGCCAGGATGTCCGCCCTGTAGATCCAGTTGTACGGCGCGGCGAGCGCCGTCAGGAACGACGTCTGCGGCCACTTGAGACGGAACACGATCGTGAACGCGTCGGGCGCCTCGATCACCTCGACGTTCGTGTACTGACCCTTGCGCTGCGATCCGACGTTCGGCGGCGGAAAGACGATCTTGTCGTAGGACGCCTTGACGTCCTTCGACGTCATCTCGCTGCCGTCGTGGAACTTCACGCCGCGCCGGAGCTTGAGCGTGTAGACGCGGCCGTCGGGCGAGATCGTCCACGACTCCGCCAGGTCGCTGACGATCTTCGTCCCCGTGCGGTCGTTCGGGTCGGTTCTGAGGAGCGTGTTGTAGTGCGGCGCCAGCGGATGCACCATCCCGAAGGTCCCCTCGCGGTGACCGTCGTAGGACGGCATTTCCGACGGCACGGCGAAGATGAGCTCTCCGCCGTAGCGCGGCTTGTCCTGGGCGGCGGCCGGCGTCGCGGCGACCGCGAGCGCTAGCAGCGCGCCGATCAGACCGAGGCGGCGGCCTACTCGGCCAGCCACACCGCGTCCAGCTGATCGTTCAGGTAGTGGCTCGGCGTGATGGTCCAATTTTTCACCTTCGCGCTGTGGGGAATGATGCGGTTCCACTGCAGCGTGTAAAGGTAGTGCGCCTCGTCGTCGACCAGTCGCTTCTCGAATTCGCGGATGTAGCGCTTGCGCTCTTCCATGTCGCTCGACCGCCCCTGCTTGATGAAGAGCTCGTCGAGCGCCTTGTCGGTGTAGCGGCTGTAGTTGGCGGGGCTCATGTCCTTGGACTGGAACTTGTAGAGGTCGAGGTCGGGCTCCACGATGTAGCCGCACTGGAAGTCCATGGCCACCTCGAAGTTGCCCGGCCGCAGGACCTGCCCGTAGTACGCCGCCGCCTCCACCACTTCCTGCTTCACGTTGAGCCCGACCTGGCGCCACTGATCGATGAGCCAGACGCCGACCGGCTCGTAGGGCATCGGGATGCCGCGGTTCTTGAACGTGAACGAGAAGCCGTCGGGGACGCCGGCCTCCTTGAGCAGCCGCTTGGATTCGGCGCGCGCCTTGACGATGTCGCGGCCGTAGCCGGCCAGCTTCTCGAGCTCGGCGGGCGGCGTCGCGTACGGCGTGCCCGGCACTTGCACGCCCGCGACCTCCTTCACGACGGCGATCTTCGACAGCGCCTGCGAGCCCTGGTAGCGATCGAGCGCGAGCGTGAGCGCGCGCCGCACCCGCTTGTCGTCGAACGGCTTCTTCTCGTGGTTGATGGCCACCAGGAGCGCGCAGTCCCACGGGCTCTCCTGGACGGTGATCTTGGGGCCCAGTGCCGCGACGAGGCTGTCGCGCTCGGCGGGCGAGAAGCCGCGGAACTGGATGTGCGCGCGCTCCGCCCGCACCGCGGCCACCTGGGCAGCCGAGTCCTTGATGAAGATCGCGCGGTAGCTGTCCAGGTAGGGCTTGCCCTTGTCCCAGTAGTTCGGGTTCTTCTTGCCGACCCAGTGCGAGCCCTTCTGGTGCTCCACGAACAGGAACGGGCCGGTGCCCATCACGTTCGTCTCATACCACCGCATGTCCTTGGCCAGGATGTCGGCCTTGTAGATCCAGTTCCACGGTGACGCCACCGAGGCCAGGAACGAGGCCGAAGGCCACTTCAGGCGGAACACGACGGTGTACGGGTCGGGCGCCTGCACGGCTTCGACCGCCACGTACTGACCCTGGCGGTCGGACGCGACGCCGGCCGTCGGGAAGATGATCTTGTCGTAGGACGCCTTGACGTCCTTCGAGGTCATCTCGCTGCCGTCGTGGAACTTCACGCCGCGCCGGAGCTTGAAGGTGTAGGTGCGGCCGTCCTTCGCCGCCGTCCACGACTCGGCGAGGTCGCCGACGGGCTTGGTGCCCGTCTTGTCGGTGGGGTCGACGCGCAGCAGCGTGTTGTAGTGCGGGGCCATCGGGTGCATGACCCCGAAGGTCTCCTCGCGGTGAGCGTCGTAGGACGGCGGCTCGGACGGCACCGCGAACAGCAGCTCTCCCCCGTACCGAGGCTTATCTTGCGCCGCCGCCGGGGCGAGCGCCGCGGCGAAGGTCGCGATCATGGCGATATGGACGCGCAAGGAACGTCGCATCAGTCCCTCCAGAGGTTGTCGAGCGCCGCGGATCCCGTCAAAAAAACCTGCATTGGACACGAAAGGTTGCAGCATTTAAGCACGTGGCGGCCCCCAGTCAAGCCAGGATGCAGGCGGCCCGGTGACCGGCGCGGATCTCGCGCAATTCCGGCACCTCCCGCCGGCAGCGGTCGACGGCGATCGGGCAGCGCGGATGGAAGACGCACCCCGGCGGCGGGTTGAGCGGGCTCGGCACCTCGCCGCCCAGCACCACCCGCTCGCGCTGCGCCTCCAGCACCGGATCCGGAATGGGCACCGCCGACAAGAGGGCCTTCGTATACGGGTGCAGCGGCACGTCGTAGAGCGACTTGCGGTCGGTGATCTCGACGATCTTGCCGAGATACATGACCGCCACGCGGTCGGAGAGGAGATTGATGATCTGCGCCTGGATCGAGACGTCGAGCGCGGAGACGGGCTCGTCGCAGATGATCAAGGCGGGCTCGACCGCCAGCGCGCGGGCGATCCCCACCCGCTGGCGCTGTCCGCCCGAGAGCTGATGCGGATACCGGTCGGCGTGCTGGGGCAGGAGCCCCACGTGGCTCAGCAGGTCGCGCACCCGCTGGGCGCGACTGCGACGCTCGGTCACGATCCCGTGCACCGCCAGCGGCTCGGCGATGATCTGCCCCACGGTCATGCGTGGATTGAGCGAGCTGTACGGATCCTGGAAGATCACCTGCATCTTGCGCCGGACGGCCCGCAGCTCGTCCTCGCCCAGCCGCGTGAGGTCGCGGCCCTCGAAGATCACCTCGCCGCTCGTCGG
Source organism: Candidatus Rokuibacteriota bacterium (assembly GCA_003221595.1). GTDB lineage: Bacteria > Methylomirabilota > Methylomirabilia > Rokubacteriales > CSP1-6 > AR31. Next base: position 4,571 of record QHSM01000383.1, read on the forward strand.
GCGCTCGAGCTGGAGAATGCAGCGGCCGGTGGTGGTCTTGCCGCATCCCGACTCGCCCACGAGCCCGAGCGTCTCGCCCCGCCGCAGCTCGAAGCTCACGCCGTCCACGGCGCGAATCAGACCGGAGCGGCCGCCGAAGAGCCCGCCCGCGACCCGGAAGTGCTTCACCAGATTCCGGACTTCCAGGAGGGGCGCGGCGGCGTTCACGTCCCGGCGGCGCTCCGCGCCAGGGCGCGGTCGAGGTTGGCGGCCTCCCAGCACGCGCTCACGTGGCCGCCATCGCCGAGCGGACGCAGCGGCGGCGTCTCACGGACGCACCGCTCGACGCGGAACGTGCACCGGGGCGCGAAGGCGCAGCCGGGCGCGAGCCGCGTGAGGTCCGGCGGCTGGCCCTCGATCGGGTCCAGGCGCGCGCGCCGCGGCTCGTCGAGGCGCGGCACCGAGCGGAGCAGGCCGAGCGTGTAGGGGTGGCGGGGATCGGCGTAGATCTCGCGCGCCGTGCCGCGCTCGATGATCCGCCCGGCGTACATGACGTTGACGCGATCGGCATACCGGGCCACGACGCCGAGGTTGTGGGTGATGATCAGCATCGCGACGCCGAAGCGCCGCGACAGATCCTTCATGAGCTCGAGGATCTGCGCCTGGATCGTCACGTCGAGCGCCGTGGTGGGCTCGTCGGCGAGGATCAAGGACGGGTTGCACGCGAGCGCCATGGCGATCATCATCCGCTGCCGCATCCCGCCGCTGAACTGGTGCGGATACTGGCCGAGGCGCCGCTCCGGGTCCGGGATGCCGACCATTCCGAGCAGCTCGATCGAGCGGCGTCGCGCCTCGGGGGGCGACATCTTCAGGTGGATCTCGAGGCCCTCGGTGAGCTGACGCGCGATCGTGAGCACCGGATTGAGCGAGGTCATCGGCTCCTGGAAGACCATGGCGATCTCGCGGCCCCGCACGTGGCGCATCTCTTCCTCGGACAGCTGCAGGAGATCCCGTCCCTTGAAGAGGATCGGGCCACCGGCGATCCGGCCGGCGGGGCCGGCCACGAGCCGCATGATGCTGAGCGCGCTCACGCTCTTGCCGCAGCCCGACTCTCCCACGAGCGCGACGGTCTCGCCCTCGTCGACGTCCCACGAGACGTCGTCGACGGCGCGCACCACGCCGCTACGGGTCACGAACTGCGTCTGGAGGTTCCTGACCTCGAGGAGAGTGCCCACGGCGGCGGCAGTTTAGCACGCCGCCAAGGGCCTAATCGTGGCAGCGCCCGGCGTCCAGGTGGGCCGTCGCCCGCGCCTCGAGCGACGCGTATTCCTTGCATACCGCCTCGGCCACGCACGGCCAGCGGTGCTGGGCTGCCCAGCGCACCCCCTCGCGCCCGAGGCGCCAGCGAAGCTCCGGGTCGCCGACGAGCGTCTCGATACGCTCGGCCAGGGCCTCGACGTCGCCGTCCGGGACGAGGAACCCGGTGACTCCGTCGCGGACGGTCGTGACCAGCCCCCCGACGCGAGAGGCGATGACCGGGCTCCCACACGCCATCGCTTCGAGCGCGACCATCCCGAACGATTCGTAGTACGAGGGCAGCACGGTGACGTCGGACGCGGCGTAGTAGAGCGGCAGCACGCCCTGGGGCTGGGGCCCGAGGAAGCGCACCGAGTCACCAAGCCCCAGCCGCTCGATGCGCTGCCGGAGCGAGGTCTCGTGGCCGCTCGTTCGTTCGTCGGCGTCACCGCCCACGACGAGCAGTCGCATGTCCTGACCGCTTTCGGAGAGCCGCGCGACCGCGTCGAGCAGCGTGTCGAGCCCCTTGATCGGCGCGATGCGGCCGACCCACAGGAGGAGCGGGTGGCCGTCGAGGTCGAGCCGGCGCCGCGCCTCGGCGCGGTCGCCCGGCGTGAACAGGTCGGTGTCGACGCCGCACGGGATCGTGGCGATCCGCGACGCGTGAGCCGCGTAGTCGCGCAGGAGCTCGGCGCGCTCGACGACGTTCGCGGCCACGATGCGGTCGGCCGCGGAGACGATGCGCGTCTCCTCCTCGAGCCGGACCGCCGGCTCCAGCTCGGCCGCGCTCCGGGCCACCCGATTCTTGAGCCGGCCCAGGGTGTGGAACATCTGGAGCACCGGCACCGACCAGCGGGTCTTGAGAGTGAGGGCGGCCACGCCGGAAAGCCAGTAGTGAGCGTGGATCAGGTCGTAGTCGATCGCCTCGGCGATGCGCCACGCCTCGATGCCCTCCACGAACTCGTCCAGGTGGTCGTAGACGCGCTCGCGGGCCATCGGCGCCTCGACCCCCGCCGCCAGGTGAATCACCCGCGCCCGCTCGCCGAGCCGCACCACGCGGGGAATCGAAGGATCCTGCGAGCGCGTGAACACGTCGACGCTCACCCCCATGCGTCCGAGCTCGCGCGACACCTCGCGGACGTAGACGTTCATCCCGCCCGTTTCCTTGCCGCCGAGAGCGGCGAGCGGACAGGTATGAACGCTCAGCATCGCGACGTGCAGGTTCACCGGATCCTCACGGCGCAGACCGCCTCGGCGACGGGCTCGAACTCGTACTTGTACTGCTCCTCACCCCGGAGGAAATCGAAGGTCCGCCGGCCCCGCGATATCGCGTCACGCACGAGCTGGGCGAGCAGCACCACCCCGGGGGACAGCGCGGCGCGCTCGGGGTCGAACCCGGAGTTGTAGAGGCCGACCGTGCCGTCCCATTCGATCGTGACGAAGGCGGCGATGGGGCCCGCCGGCGTGTCCAGGAACCAGAGACGGCACGCCTCGCGCTCCGCGAACGCGATGAGGACGCGGCGAAAGAACCGCTCCATGCGCTCGTCCATGAAGCGCGCCTTGCCCGTCCGGGACCGCCGGTGCAGATCGAGAAACTCGCCGAGTCGCGCTTGGATCTCCGCCGGCGCCCGCGCCGACGACACTCGGGCGTCGGGGGCGTCGCGTTCGAGGCGTCGGGTCTTGCGCATGAGCTCGTGACGGTGCTTTCCGGAGAGGCTGGCGAGGTAGGCTTCCCACGAGGACGGCAGAGCGAGGACGGGACATCGCTCTTCCACGGTCACCGACGCGACGAGGCCGCACGCGGCGGCGAGCTGGGTGAGCGACGTGGCGGTCGGCGAGGCCGCCGGCACGGCGTGCAGCTCCCACTCGACGCGCTCGCCCGACCGGGACTGGAGCAGCGCCATCCACGCCTCTTCCTCGCGCCCAGGCACCGCAATCAGATCGAGATAGTCGGAAACCTCGGCGCCGCCCAGGAGCTGCAGCGTGCCGGGCGCGGACTCGTAGAGCGGCAGGAGCGCAACCAGCCCATCGGATCCGTCGTGCACGCAGTGGATCGCGAGCCGGCGGCCCTCCGCGAAGACGCGCGCCCACTCGCGCTGCCATGCCCAGGAGAGGAATGGGGACCGGAGCCGGGTGGCCGCCACGAGGGCGTCCCATCCGGAAGCCCCCACCGCTTCGAGGCGGTCGTGGACGAGGACTTTCATGGGGTCACTGATCGTCGGATGCGTCCGAGGCGGCAGGGGATTCGCCCTCCCCCTCCCCGGCCGTCTCGCCCTCCGCCACCGCCTCGTCCATGGCCGACTCGAAATCGTCGCCGAGATCGTCCCCGAACTCCCGGCCCATCTTCTTCATGAAGCGGGCGACGCTCGCCGGATTGTTCTCGTCGAGATCCCCGAAGCTCGGAGACTCGGCGAGGGCGTCCAGCCGGGCGTCCTCCGACTTCACCGTCGCGAAACGGGACATCAGGCGGGACAGGGCCGAGCCGCCGCAGACGGGACACACGGGAGAGGCCGCCGCCGACGGCCGCAGCACGAGGAGGCTGACGCGCTTGCGACAGTCGCGGCAATCGTACTCGTAGATCGGCATCGCGCCGATTCTAGCATGCGTCTCCGAGCGTGCCCGACCGTGTCAGCTTGACCTGTCACAGGGCGAAGATGTCAGAGTGCTCGGCATTTTCCTTCTCGGAAAGCTCGACAAGACGAAGGCTTGCGCGCGGCACCGCTCTTGCTCCGACTGGGGCCGCCATGAGAAAGATTCCGGCTGACACGCGGGATACGAGACAGCGGGCGGATCGAGAGCGTCGCCTCTCGGACCACATGGCGTCGGCGACACGGTCGCTGCGCGCCGAACGCGACCGTCTGGCGAAGCGCCTGGCCGACCTCGAGCGGCAGCTCGCCAACCTGGCCGCCCGGCTCGACTCCCCTTCAGCCTTCGTTACACCGGGAGATTCCGGACAGCCCCGACCCTGATCGCCTCTCCCCGCCGTGCCAGGCGCACGAGCGGGAGCAGCACCTCCAGCCCGAGCTTCAGCACGCCGTAGACCGCACGCGACTCGCCCACGCCGGCCAGCCGGTTCCAACCACGATCGCGCAGGAGCGCGGACAGGCTCCACAGATATGTTCGCGGCTTCGCCTGGTGCCGGCTCCACACGACGCGCCCGCCCGCTTTCCTGACCACCGTCTCGAGCGTAGCCGGGGTGAAGTGCGAGAGATGACGCGGCAGCTCGAGGCCGGACCACGCCCGCCCGAAGAAAGATGCGCCGAGCCCGCCCGCGTTCGGGACCTCGACGATCAGGAGCCCGCCGGGCGCGAGCCAATCGAGCATGCGGCGGGCGACCGCCACGGGATCGGGGACGTGCTCGAGGACGTGGAACGCCGTCACCACGTCGAAGCGGCCCGGCCCGATGGGCGCGGAGAGGATATCGCCGATGTAGACCTCGTCGCTGAACCGCCGGGCCATCGCCGCCGCCGCGTCGTCCATCTCGATACCGGAAACCTGCCAGCCCAGCTCGCGCGCGACACCGAGCGCCGCGCCCGAGCCGCATCCCACGTCGAGATAGCGGCCGGCGCCTCGCCACGGCGGACAGCTCCACCGGATCCGTCGCAGGATCGGGCGCGCTCGGAGCCGCGTGAGGACCGAGGCGTGCTCGTCCCGGAAAGCCCGGTAGCCGAGCCCGCTCGCCAGCGC
>QHSM01000384.1 GCA_003221595.1 Candidatus Rokuibacteriota bacterium
CGCACCGCTGGGCTCGAGGCGTTCTGGGTGATGGCGGTGTTCGTCGCGATCCTCGGCCTCGGTTGGCTGTACGCTTACCGGGAGGGTGTCCTCGAGTGGAAGTGAAGCCGCCCACGCCACAGATTCCGGCGCCCGTGTGGACCGAGTTCAAGGATCTCCAGGAGTGGGAGAAATACCACCAGGAGCGCGCGACCGACGACAAGACCTCCGACACCCTCGCCGCGATCGCCGACGCGATTCACCACATGCCCGGCGGCTGGATCGTGACGACGACGACCGAGAAGATCTTCAACTGGGCGCGGAAGTCGTCGATCTGGCCGGTGACGTTCGGGCTCGCCTGCTGCGCGATCGAGATGATGGCGACGTTCGCGTCGCGGTTCGACGTGGAACGCTTCGGGATGGTCCCCTGGGCGTCGCCGTGCCACTCGGACCTCATGATCGTCTCTGGCACCGTGACGATCAAGATGGCGCCGATGCTCAAGCGCATCTACGACCAGATGCCCGACCCGAAGTGGGTGGTCTCGATGGGCTCGTGCGCGAACTCGGGCGGCCCGTTCCGCCATGGCTACCACGTCGTGAAGGGAGTCGACCGGGTCGTGCCGGTCGACGTCTATGTCCCGGGGTGTCCGCCCACGCCCGACTCGCTCATGTACGGCTTGCTCAAACTGCAGGAGCAGGTCGGCGAGTTCCAGAAGACCGGCAAGCGCCCGACCGCCTCCGATCCCAAGTGAGCACGACGGCCGCCGACGCGAGCGCGCGAATCCGGGAGACGTTTGGCGTCGAGGCGGCGGTCGACGGCGCGATGGTGACCGTGGTCGTGCCGCGCGAACTCTGGACGGAGCTCGCGCACTTCACGAACCGCGTGCTCGGCTGCCGCTACTTCAATTGGCTGTCGGCGATCGACTGGAAGGAGCACGGGCTCGAGGTCGTGTGCCGCCTCGAGAACCTCGACGCGGGGCTCGTCCTGACGATGCGCACGCGCCTCGGCCCGGGTGAGACGCGCTGCCCGTCGCTGGCGGGCCTCTGTCGCGGCGCCGACTGGATGGAGCGCGAGTGCTACGACATGTTCGGCGTCCGGTTCGAGGGACACCCGGACCTGAGACGGATCCTGCTCTCCGAGGACTGGGAGGGGTATCCCCTCCGCAAGGACTACGCCGTCGACACCCCCTTTGCTCCGTACCGATGAATCACCGAGGAGGCCGGCCATGATCTATGAGCTCAGGACCTACACGCTGATGCCGGGCAAGCAGGGCGAGTACCTCAAGCTGAACGCCGAGGTCGGCCGCCCCGTGCGGGGCGACAAGTACGGCAAGCTCGAGGGCTCCTGGACGACCGAGTTCGGCACGCTCAACCAGTTCGTCCATCTCTGGAGCTACCCAAGCCTCGACGAGCGCGAGCGGCTGCGCGCGGAGCTCATGAAGAACGACACGTGGACCAAGGAGTACGTCCCGAAGATCCGGCCGATGCTCGTCGCGCAGGAGAACAAGATTCTCGCGGCGCAGCTGCCGCTGAAGCCGCCGGTGGAGGGCACCCACGTGTACGAGCTCCGCGCGTACCGCGCCCACGTCGGCAAAGCGGGCGAGTGGCTCGGGCTGTTCAAGGCGATCATGCCGGTGCGCGAGAAGTACTCGAAGAACGTCGGCCTCTGGCAGACGGAGGTCGCCCAGCTGAACGAGGTCGTCCACCTCTGGGCGTATCGCGACCTGAATCACCGCGCGGAGGTTCGGGCCAACGCCCTCAAGGATACCGACTGGCAGGCGTTCATCGGCAAGACGGCGCCGCTGCTCGCCGAGATGCGCTCGATCGTCTTGAACCCCGCCCCCGCTTCGCCCATGAAGTGATGCCCGACACCCTGACCAAGCAGGTCGTGGAGGTCGGGTACGGGGGCAACGAGCGCCTCATGATGAACATGGGGCCGCAGCACCCGTCCTCCCACGGCGTCTTCCGCATGATCCTCACGCTCGAGGGCGAGACGGTCGTCGCCGTGGACGCGGTGATCGGTTACCTCCACCGGTGTCACGAGAAGCTCGGCGAGACGCTCACCTACGTGCAGTACCCGTCCATTGCGTCGAAGACCGACTACGTCGCGGCGATGACCTCGGAGCTCGCGTACGTCTCGGCGGTCGAGACGATCGCGAAGGTCGAAGTGCCCAAGCGCGCGCAGTACCTGCGCGTGATCGCGGCCGAGCTGCAGCGGATCGCCTCGCACTGCCTCTGGCTCGGCACGTGGTGCCTGGACATGGGCGGCGCTCTCGGGGGCGGCGCGACGGTGTTCCTCTACTGCATCCGCGAGCGCGAGATGGTCCTCGACCGTTTCGAGGAGCTGACCGGCGCGCGGCTCCTGTACGGCTTTCACCAGATCGGCGGCACCCGCTACGACCTGCCGCCCGGCTGGGACACGAAGGTGCGCGAGACGGTCGACTTCATCGAGGCTCGGCTCGACGAGTACGAGGCCATGCTGGAGGAGAACACCTTCTTCCGCGTGCGCACGCAGGGAGTGGGCGTGATCTCGCGGGAGCTCGCCCAGGCCGTCGGGGTGTCGGGCCCGCTCATCCGGGGGTCGGGGGTGAGCTACGACGTGCGGCGAGCCGAGCCCTACTCGTCGTACGGCGACTTCGACTTCGTCGTTCCGGTCGAGACCGCCGGCGACTGCTATGCGCGCTACCGCGTGCGGATGGTCGAGTTCCGGCAGTCGATCCGGATCGTGCGCCAGGCGCTCGACGGGCTCCCGGAGGGTCCGATCTCGTCGCGGCCGGGCGTGAAGTCGGTCGGACAGGTCCGGGTGCCCAAGGGCGAAGGCTACGCACGGGTGGAGGGCGCGCGGGGCGAGGTCGGCTGCTACATCGTGAGCGACGGCGGACCGAAGGCGTACCGTATGAAGTGGCGGGGCGCGTCCTTCTCGAACCTCGCGGTCCTGCCGCACATCGTGCCCGGCCACAAGGTCGCGGACGTGGTGGCGATCATGGGCTCGGTCGATCCCGTGTTCGGCGAGGTGGACCGCTAGCATGACGCTCCCGCCCGCGCTCTCGCACGCGATCGTCGCGTTCATCGTGCTGAACGCCCTGCTGGTGCTGGTCGCCTACGTGACGCTGCTCGAGCGCAAGTTCGCCGCCCGGATGCAGTCGCGGATCGGCCCGTACTACGTCGGCCGTCCCCACGGGTGGCTCCAGCCCATCGCCGACGCGCTCAAGCTGATGATGAAAGAGGACATCGTGCCCACCGCCAGCGACCGGTGGGTGTACAACCTGGCGCCGCTCGTGTTCCTGGTGCCGTGTCTCCTGATCTTCGCCACCATCCCGTTCGCGCCGGAGCTGGGCGTGGCCGACTTGAACATCGGCGTGCTGTTCTTCCTGGCCGTCTCGTCGCTCGAGATCGTCGGCCTGTTCATGGGCGGCTGGGGATCGAACAACAAGTACGCGCTCCTGTCCGCGATGCGGGCGGTCAACCAGATCATCTCGTACGATCTGCCGTTCATCTTCGCCGCGCTCGTGCCGGTCCTGCTGGCCGGCTCGATGCAGATGTCGGCGATCGTGACCGCGCAGCAGGGGCTGTGGTTCGTGGCCTACCCGGTCATCGGCCAGCTCGCCTTCGTCGCCTTCCTGGTGGCGACGCTCGCCGCCGAGAATCGCGTGCCGTTCGACATCCTCGAGGCCGAGTCCGAGCTGGTCGCCGGGTTCCGCGTCGAGTACAGCGGCATGAAATTCGCGCTCATCCAGCTCGGCGAGTACGCGCACATGCTGGGCACGAGCTTTCTCGGCGCGCTCCTCTTCCTGGGCGGCTGGCTCGGGCCGGGGCCCGCGTGGCTCGGCCCGTTCTGGTTCCTGGCGAAGGCGATCCTGGTCTTCCTCGTCGTCACCTGGGTGCGCTGGTCCTTCGTGCGCATCCGCGTGGACCAGATCCTGGGAATCTCCTGGAAGCTCCTGCTGCCGGCGACGCTGCTTCTGTTGATGGCGACCGGATTCGTGGTCGCGCTGCGAGGGGCCGGTGGCGCATAACGGCGACCGGCCGGCGCCGGGATTCTGGCGGGAGACGGGCCAGCTCGTCCGCGCCGTCGTGCGGGCGATGAGCGTCACGTTCCGCAACCTGTTCCGCAAGCCGGTCACCGTCCACTATCCGGACGTCCAGCGTCCGTACCCGGATCGGTTCCGGGGCATCCTCGCCCTGGCCTACGAGAAGGACACCGGCGAGGAGGCCTGCATCGGCTGTCGCCTGTGCGAGTACATCTGCCCGCCGCAGGTCATCAAGGTCGAGATGCTGAAGCGCGAGAAGCGGAACTACGCGAAGACCTTCACGCTCGAGCTGTACGCGTGCGAGTTCTGCGAGCTGTGCGTGCAGGTGTGCCCGACCGACGCGATCATCATGATGAAATCGTTCGATCTGGCCACGGCGGATCGCCGCGACCTCCTGCTCGACAAGGACCGGCTCCACGCGATAGGCCTGACGTTCGAGCCGTCGTGGGCCACCGGCAACCGGCTGCGCGACATGCAGGCGCCCCCCAAACCAGCCCGCGCCGCGGCTCACGGGGACGCCAGGGGAGAAGCGAAGGAGCCGGCCGAGTGACGCTCGAAACGGTTGGATTCTGGGTGGTAGCGGTCGTGCTACTCGCCTCGAGCCTCGCCGTCGTGCTCACGCCGAACCTCTTCCACGCCGTCCTGTACCTCGCGGCGGCGCTCGTCGCCACCGGCGTCGTCTTCCTCCTGCTGGACCAGCCGTTTCTCTTCGCCGTCCAGCTGCTCCTGTACGCGGGCGGTGTGGTGACGATCGTGGTGTTCGCGATCATGCTCACCGAGCGGCTGGTGGGCGAGCGACTGGTCCAGACGAGCCGCCACCTCGTGAACGGGGCGATCGTCGCGGCCGCCGTCTTCGTGGGCGTCGCCGGTTTCCTGATCCGGGCGCCGCTCGAGGCCCCGCATCCGTCCCAGAGCGTGGACACGACGGCGGCGATCGGCCGCGCCCTCTTCGGCCCCTTTGCGATCACGCTCGAGCTCCTGGGCGTGCTGCTGGTCGTCGCCCTGCTCGGCGCGCTCTATTTCGCGCGGAGCGAGGAATGATCGGTCTCCCGGCGTACCTCACGCTGGCGGCGCTCGTGTTCTCCATCGGCCTCTTCGGAGTCCTGACACGCCGGAACGCGATCGGCATCCTGCTCGGCATCGAGCTGATGCTCAACGCGGTCAACATCAATCTCGTCGCGTTCGCGCGCTTCAGCGGCAACGTGACGGGGCTGGTCTTCACGCTCTTCACGATCTCCATCACGGTCGCCGAGGTCGCCGTCGGGCTGGCGATCGTCATCGCGATCTTCCGGGTCCGCCGGACCGTCGAGGCGGACCGCCTCGACCTGCTCCGTGGCTAGCCCGATGGGAGCGAGCGTCTGGCTGCCGCTCTCCGTCCTGGCGCTGCCGTTCGTCGCCTTCGTTCTGCTCGCGGTGGTGGCGCCGCTGCGGCGCGCCGGTCGGCCCGCCGGGCTCGTGTCGATCGTGGCGATGGCGCTCGCGTTCGCGGCGGCGGTGACCGTCTGGACACGGGGCCTGGTGGTCGAGGCCACGTGGACGTGGCTTCCGGCCGACGGCGGGCCGATCGCCTCCGTCGG
>QHSM01000814.1 GCA_003221595.1 Candidatus Rokuibacteriota bacterium
AGGAACGGCATCACGGCGAGGAACGGCAGGGCCAGGGTCACCAGCAGCAACAGCTCGGCCCGCCAGCCCGGCGCGCGCGCGCCCCGACTCGCGGCGAGCCAGAGCGGGAGCACGATCAGGATGACGGGCGCGAGCGGCGAGAGCATGACGAGCAGGTTCAAGAGGTCCGCGGGGCGCGTTCCGGCGAGCGCCGCCTTGAGGACCCCGCCCTGGAGCTCGACGGTCTTGGAGGCGAAATGGACTGGGTCCCACTCGAGAATCACGGCCACGATGCGTGGCAACATGACGGCCAGCGCGGCCACCGGGATCGCCAGCGCCACCAGGACCTCGCGCCGCCGCCACCCACCGCCGCGGCCGTGGGTGGAACACCAGATCCACCACGCCACGGCGGTCGCCGGGATGAGCCCGAGCGCGGAGCGATGGAGCGTGAGCCCCAACGCCACCGACACGCCCAGCGGAATCAAGCCGCGGCCGCTGCGCACCGTCTGGAGCCCGTAGACGCCGGTCGCGGCCACCAGCAGGCACAGCTCCGCGAACGCCTTGCTGAAGCCGGTGAACAGCCCCAGGTATCCGCCGAACAACACCACGACTGCGGCCGCGAACGCGCCCGCGCCCGAGAGCCCGAGCGAGCGCGCGAAGGACACCGCCAGCGCACCGAATCCACCCGCTTCGACGATCCCGAGCGTACGGGCGGCGCCGTTCGCGTTCACCAGCGCGGTCTCGGTCAGGAAACGCGGAAGCCCGTAGTGGAGCAGCCGGTCGAGCGGGAGCGCCTGGGGGAACATCCGCGAGAACTCCTCCCCCACGCGCACCGTGCCCTGGCGCATGAGGAAATCCCCCACGAACCACAGGCGGTCGGGCAGCGCCCACGCCAGCGCCGCCGCCGCGAGCGCCCATGCGAACGAGGAGCGTCCGGGGGCACGCGCGATGGCGTCGCCAAAGCGGCCGAGCATGGGCGCCAGCCGGTCGGCGATCGGCGGCAGGAGCGCCAGGATGCCGATCGCCCACAGGCCCCAGCCGAAGGCGGGATGGAGGAAGCGCATGAGATTGAGCGACCACGCCCACATGGAGTGCTGGAACGCCAGCACTCCCCGCGCGAGTGCCAGCAGCACGATCGACGCGGCAAGCGCCCCGGCGGCGGCAGGCGGCGGTGCGGCGCCCCCCGCGGCGAGCGCCCTGGACGAGGCGCGCGGCCGGTTAGGGGCGGGGTTGGGCACCTTGGCCTTCCATGCGAGCGGCCTGCTCGAGGCGCGCGGGTCCGTGGGAGCAACCGCGGCGGCGCGCCGATAGACACGCTGGGCGGTGCGCTCGTCGCCGCGGGCTTGCTCCGCCATCGCCCACTGGAGCAACACCCGCGGGCTCGGGCTGGTCTCGGCGGCGTGCCCGAGAGCGGCGGCGGACTCGTCCCAGCGCAACAATTGCGCGTAACGGATGCCGAGAAAGTCCCAGGTGGTGCCGCGCTCGGTCGGGCCGCGCGATGGGGGCTCGCGAAGGAACGCCTCGATTCGCTCGAGTCCCCGCGGGAGGTCCGCGTTGTGGACCAACCATTGCGTCGTCGGCGCCGCCGCTCCGAGCAGGACCGCGAGCCCGAGCCACTCCCAGCGCGGTGCACGGCGCAGCGTCTCGCCGACCAGCCAGGCCGAGACGAGCGAGGCCGCCAGCCCGCCCGCGGCGAAGTTGTCCCAGTCGCGAAACATGCCCTGACTCCCGTGCACGAACAGGGCGGCAACGAGCCACGGGGCGGCGAGCACCAGCAGCGCCGTGCCACTCGAAGCCAAGGCGCGCCGCCCGAGCGCGGGGGCGGCGGCCCACACCGCGGGCGTGATCGGCGAGAGCAGGACCAAAAGATTGACCAGGTCTAGGCCGCGCGGGCCGGCGAACATCGCTCGCAATGGCCCCCCGTGGCTCCTCACCTCGGGCGAGAGAAAGTGCACCGAGTCCCACGCCAGGATCGTGGCGACGATCCGCGGCAGGAGGACCGCCAGCGCCAGCGCCGGGATGCCGAGAGCAAACCAGGGGCGAGGCGCGCGCCAGGCCACGCCGGTGCGCGGCGCGCGCACCCAGGCGAACGCCAGCACCGGCAGCAGGCCCAACGCCGACCGGTGGAGCGTGAGCGCCCCCGCGACCACCACCCCGAGAGGCAGCAAGGATCGCGCGTCCGAGAGCGAGCGGATCGCGAACAGGCCGCAGCCGGCGGTGAGCAGCGCCATCTCGGCCATCGCCTTGCCGTAGCCGGTGTACATTCCGAGCGCGCCGCCGAAGAAGACCGTTCCGGCCGCCGCCAGCGCGACCATCCCCGAAAGGTCGAGAGCGCGCGCGAACGCGACGCCCAGGCAGGCGAGAAGCCCGGCCTCGAGCGCGCCGAGCGCTCGTGCGGTGCTCGCGACGTCGATCGCGAAGGCATCGGCGAGGGCGCGCGGCAAGGTGTAGTGGAGCAGGACGTCGAGCGGCAGGGCCTGCGGGAACAGGGCCGCCGGCTCGAGGGCGCGCTCGGCGGTGCCGAAGCGCAGCAGGAAGTCGCCCACGAAGCGCACCCGGTCCGGGTTGAGCAGGACCAGCGCCGCGGCCGCCGCGCCCACCCCCGGGTAGGCGACCCAGGGAACGGTGCGCGCCCGATCGGCGGCCCTGCCGAGCAGCGCCGCCGGGCCACGCGAAAGCGGCGGGATCAATGCCAGGGCGGCGAGCGTCCACGCCGTCCAGCCGAACCCGGG
>QHSM01000451.1 GCA_003221595.1 Candidatus Rokuibacteriota bacterium
GGACGGGTCTCGTTGACGAAGATACCGCCCACCCGATTCGCGTGCTCCGGCTCGGGCACGATCTCGATGTGCCAGTGGTAGTCGTCGCGGATGGTGGCCCAGTCCCCCTGGAGAATGCGCGAGCGGAGGTTCGGCGCGGTGTGGAGGGCCATCTCGTACCCGGGGTCGCCGAACCGGCGCCTCAGCACCCCGAAATATTCGGACAGGAGGCGCGCCAGGTCCCCGGCCGTCTCGGCGCGGAGAGCCTCCTCGAACGAGCAGCCGTGCTGGCGCGGCACGATCCATGTCTCGAGCGGCACGCGCGGCGCGTAGGGGACCACCGCGGCGAAGGCGGGCGTGAGCCGCACCACGCGCTCCTCGGCGCCGATCTCCTGACGCAGGATGTCGCAGTAGAGGCAGCGCCGCTTGTACTGGTAGTACTCGCGCGCCTCGCGCAGCTCTCGGCGCGTCTCGTCGAAGACAATGGGAATCGCCGTCACGCGCGAGTATGGATGATGGCTCGCCACCCCGGGCTTCTTGTGGCGGCGCGACACGAGGATGTCGCGAATCTGCCCGTCACGCTTCAGGTCGAGGAGCCGGTCGCGGTACATCCACAGCACGGCCTCGAGGGCGCCGCGCTCCATCGTCGCCAGCGTGTCGTCGTGCCGCGGCGACTCGACCACCAGCTCGCTGGCCCCGCGCGGATTGATCATGTCGAACATGCCGACGCCTTCGCGGACCAGCTCCCACTCGATCCGAAAATACGCGTCCGGCTCCGGCACGACGCGGACGCTCCAGCCCGGGCCGTTCGGAGTCGAGCCCTCCGGGCGATAGGCGGCGATTTCCGGTCCGGTCAGATGTTCGGCGCCGGGGCAGTACGGGCAGTCCGTCTGACGTGACGGCTTGGCCTTGGGACGAATGAGGATCCAATGCCCGCGTGTAGGGTCCTTCCTCAGCTCGTCCAAGCAATCTCCCGGAGCGTCGGTGGCATCGTAGTCATGATACTGCGGCGACACTGCCCGGCATACATTCACGGCGGAAGCGGCGCTCACGAGGCACCGACTTCCGCGACGCGCGGCCCGCGGCGGCGGGGGCTAGTCCTTGATCTGTGACTTGAGCTTCTTCAAGTGCTGACGCGCGACGTCGACCCAGTCCTTCTCGGTGGCCAGCGGCGACGCGAGCTCGATATACCGCTCCCACTGGGTCATTGCCGCTCGGGGATCGACCTTCTCGTAGACGAGCGCGAGATTGTACGTGGCGCCGGTGTGCTTGCCGTCGATCTCGATCACTCGCCGGTACTCCTCGATCGCCTCCTTGTAGAGGCCCTTTTCTTCGTACACCTCGCCCAGTCCCATGCGCGCGTCCACGGAATGGGAATCGAGGTCGATGGCGCGCTTGTAGGCGGTCACCGACTCGTAGTAGAGCCCCTTTTCACTGTAGTAGATCTTCCCGAGGCTCATGTGCACCTTGGGATTGACGGGGTTGTAGACGAGCGCCTTCTGGTACGCCGCGATGGCGCCGTCGGTGTCGCTCTTCGCCGCCTTCGCGTCGCCGAGCCCGACGTACGCGTCGGCGAAGAACGGGCGCAGCTCGATCGCCTTACTGTACGCCTCGATGGCCTGGTCGAAGAGCCGGCGCGGCTGAGACAGGAACAGGTCGCCGAGGGCCTTGTAGGGCTCCGGGTAGGACGCGTCCGCCTGCGTCGAGGCGCGGAATTGCGCCGCCGCCTTCCACCGGTTGCCGAGCGCCGAGTGGACGACGCCCAGCGTGTAGTGAGCGACGACGAAGCTCGGATCGGCCTCGATCGCCCGCGACAGCAGATCGACCGCCGCCTCATTGCTCTCCTGATCGCCCCGCATCGCCGCGATCTGGCCGCGGGCGAACAGCTCGAACGCCCTCGGCACCCGCGTCGGACGCGCCGCCTTCTCGATCCGGGCCGCCTCGGTGTCCGTGAGGCTGACGTTGAGCGTCCGGGCGTATGTGACCGGCAGCGTGGCAAGCCGTCCGAAGAGCTCACCCTCCGGCGTCGTCACCGGCTCCAGGTTCACGACCGCGTCGGCACCACCCGCCTTGACCTCCAGGAGCCGCGGCAGGACGGCGAGGTTACCCGCGTGACGCTCGATCCGCCCGAACAGGACGGCGTCGGCGCGCACGGCGCGCGCCGCCTGGGAGGCCGCCGCTTCGGTCCAGGCCTCCGGCTGTCCGGCCCCGCGCAGACGCATGCGCTCGATCTGGACGAACGCCGGGTGCTGGGTCAGCCCGAGCCCGAGAATCTGGCTGACCCCCTCACCCATCCACTGTTCTTCACGCTCGAGTGGGGTTCCGTCGAACGGAACGATCAGCACGATGCGGAGCTTGGAATCGGCGTGGGCCGTCCACGGACACAGCGCGAGCAGCAGCCCCACGAAGGCGATGAGCATGCGCGACCACGAGTCGAGCCGACGCATCACGAGCCCTCCTTCCGTCGGAAAACCCGACGGACGAGCATCGCCACCCGCGCGAGCGCGCCCGGGCCGGCGCGCCGCAGGGCGATATCCGGAACCAGCAGCACCGCGACCAGGCCGACGAGCCACGGCCACACGTCGACCGCGATACGGGACTGCCGCCGCGACTTCAAGAAGGCGTCCGGCGGCTTCTCGAGTGGCCCCCCGCCCGTGAGCTCGGCGAGCTCTCGCAGCAGGGTCTCGTCCACACCGAGGTCGCGAAGCTCCTGAGCATACGGTACCACCAGTCCGGCGAGCTGGGAGCCAACCACGCGCTCGTTCCGGCGCTGGGACATTCCGACCAGGTAGACCCCCTCCTGGCCGGCCGGGAACCGGCCGCGATAGCGCCCGGGCCCGACCTGCTCGAGATCGATCACCGTCCGCTCGCGGTTGGGCGCGACCACGCCGACCTGCGAGTCGAGGAAGTTGATGAACTCGCCCTTCGGATCGACCGCGTCGACCACGATCTCGCCCATGTTCTCCCGCCGCTCGACGATCGCGACGGTGTCGCTGCGCGTCCCGCTTCTGAGCGTCCAGCGGATCAGCTGAGACCAGAACCGGTTGAAGTCTCTCCACCGGAGCCACAGCACGCCCCATTTGGCCTTGGCGTCCGACGTGAACGCGACCGAGCGGCCGAGCCCGTAGCGCCACGTCGCGAGGACCGGGTCTTCCTGGTGACTCATCAGCACCAGATCCGCGGTCGACTTCAGCGTGCTCGCGACGTAGCCGCCGAGCGGCGGCACGTTCTTCCAGTCGATCTCCTGGATCGCCTCGTGGCCGGGTGACGTGAGCTGCGGCTTGAACGGCTGCTCGACGAGCGACGCCTTCGAGGCGAGCTGCGTCTCCAGCGTGAAAATGCGCGGGATCGTCTGCGAGTCCTCGGTGTAATAGAAGCGGCCCTTGCCCCACTTGGCGACGTCCACCATCAGCTGGACGTCCGCATCCTTGCCGATCGCCACGGTCGACACGGTGATCTTGTCCTTCGCCATCCGCCGCAGCAGCCCCTGGAAGTCGCCGCGCGTCATCTGCCCGTCGGACAGGAAGATCACGTGCTTGAGCAGGGCGGGACGCTCGAAGAGCACCTGGTACGACTCCTTCAGCGCCGGATACCCGTCGGTGCCGCCTCCCGCCTTGATGGTCGCGATCGCATGATGGATCGCCGCCTTGTCCTTGGCCGGGCGCACCGACGCGTCCCAGATGAACTCGGTGTCCCAGCTCATGACGCCGACCTCGTTGCGCTCGTCGAGCAGGTCGACCACGAGGTGAGACGCTTCCTTGGCAAGGTCGAGCTTCGTCACCTTTTCGTCGGTGGACATGGCCATCGACCCGGAGCGGTCGATCGAGAGGACGACGGCAAGGCTCGGGATCTCGACCTTCTGCTTCACCTCCATGGTGACCGGCAGCGCTTCCTCGATGGGCGTGCGGTAGTAGCCGCCGAGCCCGAAGCTCTCCTCGCCGCCGATCATGACGAGCCCACCGCCGTAGTCCCGCACGTAGTCGCGGATGTACCCCATCTGCTGGCGCGTCAGCTTGAGCGAGGAGACGTTCGAGAGCACCACGCCGTCGTACTTCTGCAGGCCGGCCAGGTCCGTCGGGATCTGCGGCGGCTCCACCACCGTCACGTCGATGTTCTGCGAGCGCAGCGCGCCCGCCAGCGACTGCGCGTGACTCCGCTCCTTGTCGGCCAGGAGCACCTGGGGCCGACCGCGAACGACCACGGCGCCGACGGCCCGGTTGTTCTCCTCGATCGTGTCGCCGTCCACTTCCATCGCCGCCTGGTAGACGTGGATGCCACTGGCGTCGAGCGACTGGCGATAGCTGAAGACGTTCTTGCCGGCGGTCAGGCGTACGACCTGCGAGCCGAGAAACTCGCCGTTGCGGAACAGCGAGAGCCGTCCCTCGGTATCCCGGTGGCTCCACACCACGACCTTGGCCTGGAAGGGCTCGCCGAACTTCACCTCGCGCGGCAGCACCATGGCCTCGGCGACGACCTCTTGCGTGAAGGTCAGCGGCGCCGGCACGTAGTAGATGTCCGCGCCCGCATCCTTGGCGGCCTGCGCTCCGGCCAGGGCGTTGCCGGAGTTCTGGCGCCCGTCGGTCAGCATGACGATCCGGTTGGCCTGGCCCGGCGGCAGCATGGCGAGCGAGAGCTGGAGCGCCTGGAAGATGTTCGTACCGCGGCCGTCGACCTGGGCCTTCGGCCGCTCGATGCCCGGGCGACTGGCGAGCGGCTGGTCGACAACCGCCTGCTCGCCGAACGCGATCACGCTGTTGCGGTCGCCGCTCTTCATGGCCTTGCCGGCATCGGCCACGAACCGGTAGGCCCGTTCGCGCGAGGCGAGGCTGATGCTGTCCGACAGGTCGAGGAGGAACACGACGTTCATCCGATCGACCCAGCGCGGGAGCGTCGGCCGGAGCAGGGCCAGACCCAGGACGACCACCAGCGCGGCGCGCACCGCCAGGGCCCAGCGGTCACCGAGGCCGGCAGGCGCCCTCAGCCGGCCGGCGCTCTGCCGCCGCCAGTACAGCGCTCCCTCCACGACGAGGATGAGCAACGCCAGGATGACGAAGAAGGGCCACAGCTCTCGCTGCACCGGCACGGGCGCGGCGGCGGGCCCGCGCGCGCTCGCGACCGGCAGCGGGTGCGGCGCCAGGTTCGACTCGTCGGCATCGGCCAGGTTCACGGCCACGCGGATCTCGCCGCGCGACGTCGCAAGCGTGTAGATGCCGGTCTCATCCGTATCGGTGAAGCTCACCATCCCGCGGGTCACCCGGCCCTGGACGGTGCGGCCGCCTGGCGTCGTCACCGTGACGGTCGTCACCCCGTGGGGCGCCGGCAGGAGAATCGGCTGTCCGGTCGCGAACTGAAAGCTCGCCTGGTCGAGCCCTGCCGGGTGCAGCCAGCGCAGCGTGTTCGAAAGGACCAGCGGGAACGCGATCCGCAGCGGGAAATCGGTCTTGAACAGGTCGAAGCCGACGAACAGAGCCTTGCGATCGGGCTCTTCGAGCGCGTAGATGAGCGGACCGCCCACCGCCTCGACGACCGGCCGGCCGGCGGCCAGCGGCCGGATGCGCATCGCGTCCTCGATGGTCACCTTCGCGAACTCGACGTGGCGCATGACCGGATGCGAGCGATCCCAGTCCATGATCGTCGGCCGCTCGAGCCTTCCCAGCACCTCGAGGGGAACGTCCGGCGGCACGACGTTGACGAAGACGAACCGCCCCGGGCCGGCCCGGGGCGGCGTCACCGAATCCAGCACGACGACATCGGCATCGCCCATGCCGCCCGGGTACTGATCGGGCGTAAGCACCTCGAGCGACACCTGCGGATCGGTTCGCAGAACCTTCTCGAGGAATAGGTTGCCGGCGCTGACGAGCAGGACCGCGATCTTCCTCGGCGGCGGCAGGACCGCGTACGCGACGTTGTCGACCGCGAGGTCGTCGTCGACCTTGAGCCGCGCGGTGACGGTGCCCCCGCCGTTGTGGCTGAAGGGCAGCACGACCGAGCGCCGCACGCTCGGCTCGAGCGTCACGTCCTTTTCGGCGATCGACTTGCCGTCGATCTCGAGACGGAAGCCGAACGTCTGCGGCTCGGCGGAGTAGTTCACCAGCGAGACGAACGCCTGGTAGTCGAACGCCCCGTAGTAGTTCTTGCGAATCGACATGCTGGTGATGGCGACGTTCTGGCCCCCGCGCCCGACGCCGATCCACCGGACGCGGGGATCCGAGATGTCCGGGCTCTGGGGCAGCGTGTAGGCGCCGTCCGTGAAGACGTGGATCTCGGCTCTCGGCTCCGCCGCGACGAGCGCGCGCGCCGTGCGCACCGCCTCCTGAACCCGCGTCGGGAGATCGCGAGGCTGTGCCGCGCGGATGGCGGCGAGCGCCCGTTCGCGATCGCGGGCCAGCGCCGCCGTCACCTTCGGCTGCACTCCCGCCTCGATCACCATGACCTCGGCGCCCTCGCCGAGGCCGCGCACGAGCGACGCGGCTCCGGCGCGCGCCACCTCGAAGCGCGAGGGGGAGACGTCGCGCGCCTTCATCGACGCCGAGGTGTCCAGGACGACGACGACCTTGCGGGCGCCCTGCCCCATGACCGTGGCAACGGGCCGGGCCAGCGCGAGCGCCAACGCCAGGAGCGCGAGGAGCTGCAGAAGCATCAGCGGATCGCGATGGAGCCTCTGGAAGAAGGTGGACGCCTCGCGGTCGCGCACCGAGGTGTGCCACAGGAGCAGGCTCGACACCGTCCGCTCGCGCCGGCGCACCTTGAGGAAGTAGAGCAGGACCAGCGGGACCGATAGCGCGAAGAAGGCCAGCGCGAGGGGCGCCAGGAAGCTCATGCGACCACGCGGCCCCGGAGCTGAGCGAGCACGAACTCCTCGATCGGCGCGTCGGAGGCGATCCGGTGGTAGCCGATCTCCTTGGTCCGGCAGAACGTCTCGGCCCGATCCAAGAACTGCCGGAGCCGCTCCCGATAGGCCCGGACCGCGTCGCCGTCCATGGAGAGCTCCCGCATCTCGCCCGTCTCACTGTCGACGAGACGCAGGTCGCCCGCCAGCTCCGGATTCATCTCCTCCGGCGACAGCACGTGCACGAGATGCACGTCGAATCGGCGCTCGAGGAGGGCGCGCA
The DNA here is from genome assembly GCA_003221595.1 of Candidatus Rokuibacteriota bacterium. Taxonomy (GTDB): domain Bacteria; phylum Methylomirabilota; class Methylomirabilia; order Rokubacteriales; family CSP1-6; genus AR31. The sequence goes on from QHSM01000451.1 coordinate 7,092, forward strand.
CCCCGCTCTCGTAGCCCGCGGGGTCGAGCAGGTCCGAGAGGATGACGGCGAGGCCACTCTGCCGGGAGCGCGCCGCGTAGTTCGCCAGCCCCTCGTTCAGACTCGTGCCGCCGCTCGGCTCCACCCGGTCCAGGAAGTCCAGGAGGTTCGGCACCTGATTACGCCCGCGCGTCGGCGGCCAGCCCTCGGCCACTCGATCGCGGAGCGCGCCCACGCCGACCCGCTCGAGATTCACGAGCCCCACGAAGCCGAGCGCGGCGGCGATGCGTCTCGCGGAATCGAGCTTGGTGGGCGAGCCGAAATTCATGGACGCAGAGGCGTCGACGATCAGATGGAGGCACAGATCCTCCTCGTCGACGAAGAGCTTGACGTGCAGTCGATCGAGGCGACCGTAGATGTTCCAGTCGACGTAGCGGAGGTCGTCGCCGACGCCGTACGCGCGATAGTCGCAGAACTCGACGCTGTGCCCCCGGCGCAGGCTCCGCCGCTCGCCTTTCACGCGCCCGCGAAAGATGCGGCGCGAGAGCAGCGAGAGGCGCTCGAGCTGCGCCAGAAACTCCGACGTGAAGAACGCTTGGCGCGTCGCCGGCATGCGTCTCTCTGTCTTATCGCTCGTCGAGCGCCTGGAAATAGCTCCTGATCTGATCGTGGAAGTCGCGCGGGACCTGCTCCCGCGTGATCGCGTCCTCCATCGCCTTGCGGTACTGGCCGATGACCCCCAGGTACTGCAGCCGCGAGGCCATGCTGCCGCCGCGTCCGGTCAGGTTGGTGTCGTAGCCGTCCTTGCGGCCGCGTCGCGACTCGCCTTCGACGCCGACGTCGTAGGGGTTGGCCCGCAGACGCTGGGTCGCCTCGCCCTTCGGCGTGCCGCTCCGGCCTCGGCCGGGCATGAGCCCCTCGCCCTCGCCGAAGTCCTGGTCCTCCGGACCCGCGCCGTCGCCCCGGGCGCGGTCGCGCCCCCGGCCGCTGCGATCGCTCTCGCGTCCCCCGCGCAGGCCCTTGCCCGAGCGCTGCGCTTCGTCCATCGCCCGCATCTTGTCCAGGGCCTTCTGCATGGCATCGAGGGCGCGGTCGGGCTGGCCTCCCTCGAGCGCCTCCATGCCCTCCATCGCATCGCCGCTCCAGTTGGCGCCGCCCTTGCGACCGAGCCGCTCCATCTCCTCGAGAAGCTCGCGGAGCTTCTGTGGCGAGATCTGATCCGGCCGGAGGCCGCCGGTGAGCGCCTTCGATTTGCGGTACACCATCTTGTACTGGTTGTTCGTGAAATCGGACTGAAGGTCGGGCAAGCGGTCGACCTGCTCGAGCATCCGCAGCCGCTCGTCGCCCTTCTTCATGAAGCTGTTGAAGTCAGGCCGCTGGCTCGCCAGCGAGGTGTCCTTGAAGATCGCCGAGAGATCGCCGGTCGTGCTGGCGCCGCTGCCGCCCGCACGCTGGGCGAAGTCGCGCTCCTCGAAGGACGAGCGCTTGGTCTGATCCTTCGCGAGCGGCCGCGACGTCTCCTCGAGCATCGACGAGCTCGCGCGCTCCTCGCGCTCCTCCTCGCCCGACGGCAGGAAGTCGGGCAGGCGTCCGGACGGGAGCGGGATCGGCGGCGTGACGGCGAGGAGCAGGCACGCCAGGACGGGGCCCGCCAGGAGCCGCCCCTCGCGCGGCACGACGCGACGCACCACCCGCTTGATCTCGAGCGCCTCGACGCGCGCGATGGTGTCCGCCACGAGGGAATCGACGAGCCGCGTCCGGTCCGGGCGCTCGGCCCACTCGAGCGTCGTGGCGACGCGATCGTCGAGACCGAATGCGCGGTCCGCGACGCGCGCTACATCCGCCAGCGCGACGCGACGAGCCAGTCCATACGCGACACCCGCGCCGGCGCCCACGACCACGAGCGCAACGGCGATCCAGGGCGCCGCGCTCCCTATCCCGTACTTCGACAGCAGAACCGCCACGCCCCCGACGGCGCCCCAGAAGGCCCCGCGCACACCGTAGTACTCCGCCCGGCGACGACGGACCTCCCCGCGAATGCGCCGGAGGAGCCCGTCGATCCTTGGGGACTCAGTCATGAAATCCTCCCGCGCTCAGCGTAGAAAGGGTTCCCGGCTCTGAGCGGTCGCCGCTTCGGTGTTTTCCATGATCCGCGCGACGAGATTGTCGGTGTCGACGCCCTCGGCCTCGCCCTCGAAGTTCAGGATGATCCGATGACGGAGCGCCGGGGTCGCCATCGCCTTGATGTCCTCGACGCTCACGTTGTAGCGCCCCTCCGCGAGCGCCCGCACCTTGGCGCCGAGGACCAGCGCCTGGGCGCCCCGCGGGCTGGCGCCGTAGCGCACGAAGCGCCGTGCGACCTCCGGTGCCTTCTCCCACTGCGGATGCGTCGCCATGACGATGGACGAAGCGAAATCGCGCACGTGCGAGGCGATCGGCACCTCGCGAATCAGCTCGCGGAAGGACATCACCGCCGGTCCGTTCAAGACCCGGCTGACCGCGGCCGGCCGCGACTGAGTGGTCCGGTCGATGATCGCGTTCAGCTCCTCGATCGCCGGATAGCGGACCCGGAGCTTGAACAGGAAGCGATCGAGCTGGGCCTCGGGCAACGGGTACGTGCCCTCCATCTCGATCGGGTTCTGGGTGGCGAGCACGAAGAACGGCGCGGGCAGCGGGCGCGAGGCGCCGCCGACCGTGACGGCCCCCTCCTGCATCCCCTCGAGCAATGCCGACTGCGTCTTCGGCGTCGCCCGGTTGATCTCGTCGGCGAGCAGGATGTGGGCGAAGATCGGCCCGTGCTGGAACTGGAAGTGCTTCCGGCCGTCGGCGTCCTCGACGATGATGTTGGTGCCGATGATGTCCGCCGGCATCAGGTCGGGCGTGAACTGGATGCGGGAGAACGACAGCTCCAACCCCTCGGAGAGCGTCTTGATGAGCAGCGTCTTGCCGAGTCCAGGGACGCCCTCGAGAAGCACGTGACCGCCCGCGAACATCCCGATGAGAACGTGCGTGATGACTTCGCGGTGGCCGACGATGACCTTCTCGACCTCCGCGCGCAGCGCCTCGAAGGCGGCGACGAACGCTTCAACTCGAGCGTCACGATTCATCGAGCTCTCCTCTCGCGTATCGTCCCGACCGACCCACCTCGCGATTTCTTGCTGCCATTATAGAGAGCCGTCAAGCGCTCGGGAGCGCCGCGTCGAGAATGACGTGTGACTTCATACTACTCGATCGCCACAGCAAGTTAGCTGCCAAATGGATGAATGGACAGAGGGCGGGCCCTTCGAGGCTGCCCAATCGCCCGGGCGAGCCGGGGTTTGTTACACCAGCGCTCCGATCAGCCCGCGGTAGACCTCCCGGTAGCCTTCGACCTCGCGGTTGGGCGGATACTGCCGCACGACGAGCTCTCGACCA
>QHSM01000815.1 GCA_003221595.1 Candidatus Rokuibacteriota bacterium
CGACCCAGGGCTCGACGCTCCGCGCCTCGCGCAGCACGAGCCCGTAGGCGATGTCGAAGAGGTTGTGGCTGGCGACTCCCAGATGCACGGCTTCGGCGTGCTCCGGCCGGCAGCCGTACTCGAGCATGCGCTTGTAGTTCGCGTCCACCTCCGGTTTCGTCCCGTACGGCGCCTGCGGCCAGCCGTGCACCGCGGCCTCGATGCGCTCCATGGCGAGATTCGCGCCCTTGACGATGCGAAGCTTGATCGGCGCGCCGCCGCGCGCCCGCCTGACGCGCGCCCATTCGGTGAGGGTGCGCTGGGCGCGGTGCGAGTCGGGCAGGTAGGCCTGGAGCACGATCCCCGCGCTCAGCGGCAGGAACTCCGGCTCGTCCAGGACCTCGCTGAACGCGGCCATCGTCAGCTCCAGATCCCGATATTCCTCCATGTCGAGGTTGATGAACTTCGGCGTGACCCGTCCGTCCGCGTGCCGGTAGCGATGGCGGGCGGCCGCCCGGTAGAGTGTGCGGAGCCGCTCGGCCACGCGCGCGACCGTCGCGCGAAAGGCGACGAGGTCGATCTGGCTGAAGACCGAGGAGACCTTGACCGAGATGTACTCGACGTCGTCGCGGGCGAGCAGCGCGAGGTAGGCGTCCAGGCGGCGCGCGGCTTCGCCCTCGCCCAGGATCGCCTCGCCGAGCTGGTTGAGATTCAGGCGCAGGCCCGCGCTCCGTCGCTCCGCGAGATACCGGCGCAGGTCTTCCTCTTCGCCGGGCAGGATGACGTTCTGCGTCTCGTGACGCAGCCGGTTCACGATGGGCGGCACGACGAGGCTCGGAAGATAGTGCGCCATGGCGCCGCCCAGGAGCAGCGCGACGCGCTCCCACCAGTCCATGTACTGGGGCACACCGTAGCGCTCGAGCAGGTGGGCGAGCTGGTCGGCGATGCGCTCGGGCCGGCGGCTCCGGAAGGCCTGATCGGCGAGCGCGATCGTCAGCTCCTTGCCGTGCGGGTCCGCCATCATCCGCGCGAGCTTCCGGGCCTGCGCGTGCTCGTCCGGCGTCTGCTGCGCGCGCGCCTCGCGCAGCAACGCGTCGGCCAGCTCGACGGCCCGATGGGCGAGGTCCCCGTGCATGCTCGAGCCCAGTGTACTCGCGCGCCTTCGCGTCGCCGACTCTCACCGTGCTTGGCACGAGCGAGGTGCGGAGCGTAGAATCTGGCCGCCCCAGCCTTGCGAGCGGAGGCGTTCGATAGGCGATGCAGCGGTTGTGGATCCCATCGGCGATTCTCGTCCTGATGCTCTCGGGATGGAATGCAAAAGGGCGGGTACGGTAACGAGACGGCGACGGCCTACTGCCAGGGCGACCCGACGCAGTGGATCGCCGCCATGCTCGCCGCCGAGCTCAAGGCTTCGGGCTTCACGGTCCTTTCCCCGGAGGCGGGCAGCCGCGATACCGCCCTCAAGATCGAGGGCGTCCTGCTGAAGATCTTCGCCGAGCCGGTGGTCGGAGCCTGGTCCACCATGATCGAGACCGACTTGAGTGTGAGGCTGGTGGCGACCACGCGCACCGGGTTACGCGCCGAGCGCACGTTCTTCGTCAAGGGCGATC
>QHSM01000452.1 GCA_003221595.1 Candidatus Rokuibacteriota bacterium
ACGCTCGATCGCACCGATCGCATCGTGGCGGTGATGGGCACCGAGCCGATCCGCGACGTGCTGCGCCAGGGCGTCGACGTGGTCATCGCCGGGCGCAGCAGCGACTGCGCGATCTTCGCGGCGCCGCTGCTCGAGGCCGGGCATTCGCTGGCCGACGCGTTCTTCTGTGGCAAGGCCATGGAGTGCGCGTCGTTCTGCGGCGAGCCGTTCATGGGCAAGGAAACAATCCTCGGCCGCGTCGACGGCACGGGCGTCTATTTGACCGCGATACACCCCGACCAGCGCTGCACCCCGGCCTCGGTGGCGAGCCACGCGATGTACGAGCGACTCAACCCGTTCCGCGAATACGTGCCCGGCGGCTACCTAGACATGTCGAAGTGCAGCTACGAGCAGGTCGACCCGAAGACCACGCGCGTCACCGGACAGACCTTCGTGGCGAGCCCCAGCACGTGGATCAAGCTCGAGGGATCGGGCAAGGTCGCCGAGCGCGCCCTCTTCATCACCGGCATCCGCGATCCCTACACGATCGCCAACCTCGACCGCGTGATCGGCTGGGCCAAGGGCAAGCTCACGGAGCGGTTCGGGCCCATCGGCGGGACGTACAACGTCTTCTATCACGTGTATGGGCGCAACGCCGTCATGGAGGCGCTCGAGCCGACTCCGGCGAAGGCGCCGCTCGAGGTCGGCATCGTGGTGGAGGTCACCTGTGACGACGCGGCGCGGGCGGAGACCATCTGCCACATCGCCGGCAAGAACCTCTTCTACGCCCGGCTGCCCGAGGTGAAGGGCACCGCCGGGACCGCCGCCATCATGTCGGACGAGGTGCTGCACGCCCGCCCGGCCTACGAGTGGACGTTGAACCACGTGATCGAGGTGGCCGACCCGCGCGAGCTCTTCCGGACGCAGCTCGAGACCGTCGGGGCCGGCGATCCGGCGGCGCGGCCGTGAAGCTGGTCGAGCTGGCCTCGACGATCCGGAGCAAGAACGCGGGCGTCGACCACATCACGTTCGACGTCATCTGTCGCGACCGCGCGAACTTCGAGCGCGTGCGCGACAGCGGCGTCCTGAACCGCGGCGCGGTCGCGCGCCTGTTCGGCGTCGAGGAAGGCCGCGTGACCGACTTCGTCGTGTTCGAGCCCGCCAACGCCATCAAGTTCACCATTCGCCGGCTGCGGCCGAGCGGCAGCATGGGCGAGAGCGATCTCTTCGGCGCGCAGCAGTACGCGCCGCTGTTCGACGTCGAGATCCCCTGAGAGCTATCGGAGGAGACGAATGCCGGGAAAGGTGCGCCGGATCGTGACGGGAGTGAACGCGGCGGGACGCTCGTGCATTCTCTCCGACGCTCTGCTGCCGACGGCCACCATCCCGGGGGGCGAGGCCGTGAGAATCGGGCTGTGGACGACGGAGGCGGCGCCGTCCTCGAACAAGGGCGCGACCGACCCGGTGCCCGACGGATCTATCTTGCGCACCCCGCCCGCCCACCGGGGCGGCAGCGTCATCCGCATCACCGACATCGCGCCCGACTCGCGGCGCGCCTACGACCCCGCGGAGCTACGGCGGCGCGGCTGCAAGACCACGCCCGAGCGCTCGGCGAAGCATCCGGGCTTCCACGCGACCGATACCATCGACTACGCCATCTGCCTCGAGGGCGAAGTCTGGGCCGTCCTGGACGCCGACGAAACGCTCATGCGAGCCGGCGACGTCCTGATTCAGCGCGGGACGTACCACGCCTGGTCGAATCGCAGCGACAAGATCTGCCGGATGCTGTTCGTCCTCATCGACGCCGAGCCTCTTTCGAACCACTAGCCCCTATCGAGCCGTAGGGCGGAGGAGGCTGTCGAAGAGGCCGTCCACCGTCGCGGCCTTCTCGAGGCTCCAGACTTCCGACAGGACTCGATCGCACCCCTTGGCGCCCAGCGCTCCGGCGGCCAGCCCGCGAAACTTGAGCTCGACCTCGGCGTCGGTCAGCGGGTTGCGGCGGTGGCCCTTGGGGTGGCTGGTCTCGGCCGTGAGCGTCCGCCCGTCGGTGGTCGTCAGCTCGACGCGCGTGCAGGACTCGGCCGGGTAGCGGCGCGTGAACTCCGGATCCTCGACGACCGTCAGCTTCTTCATGAGCGGTCGCAGCGCGGGATCCTGGATGCGTGACGGCGCGAACGTCGCCGGCGTGACGCCGCCGTCCAGGAGCGCGGCCGCCACCAGGTAGGGCGTGCTGTGGTCCGCCGTCTCCCGGGTCGAGGGATTCCATTTCTCCGCCTCGGCCGCGGTACGCCGCACGGCTTCGGCGTACGTCGCGACGCGCACCGAGTCGATCTGCGCCCCGCCGAGCTCTTGGTGTAGCTTGAGCACCAGCCCGATCGGCCCTTGCGTGTGCACGACCGACGGGTACGCCTTGAAGCTGGTCGAGGTGATCCGGAACGGCTCGCCCCCGCCGCCGAATCGCTCCCACTTCGGCGCTTCCATCGAGAGATGCTGCCAGAGCCCGTCGCGTCCCTCGAAGGGGTGTCCCGGTCCGGTCATGCCCTCCGCGGCCAGCTCGGCTGCGAACACGCCCGTCCGGTTCGCGGCGGCCGTCGCGCAACCCTTCCACATCGACAGCTCGCCGATGCGAGTGACCCCGAGCGGCACGCCCGACGTGATCGCGATGGAGATGGCGTTGCCCAGCGCGGCGCGATCGAGCCCGAGAATCTTGCCGGCGCCGCAGGCGGTGCCGATGGCGGCGAACATCCCCTGGTCCCAGCCCTTCAGCGGGACCGTGTCCGCGAGGCGGCAGAACGCTTCGTACGCGGCGGCGATGGCCGTGATGACGGCGCGGCCGTCCGCGCGGCGGCCGTCGGCCACCGCCAGCACCGCGGGAATCATGTCGCTCGGGTGGCCCGTCCCCCGCGCGGCGTAGGTGTCGTTGCAATCCAGATAGCGGACCAGCACGGTGTTCGCGAACGCGGCGAAGTCTGCGGACGTCCGCTGCGGCGAGCCGAGAATGCGCGCCGGAGGGGCGCCCTGGATCCGCGACGCGAGGCGCACGGCGATGGCGGCCGGCTCGCCGTCGAACGCCCCGGCCGCGCAGCCGAGCGTGTCGACGAGGGTCCGCTTCACCTGGTGAATCGTCTCCGGGGAAAGATCGGCGTAGCTCAGCCGGTGCGCGTGGTCGCTCAGGTGCTCGGTCGTGGCGTCCATGAATCCCTCCCGTCGCACGGATGGGCGCCATTGTACGGCCGGCCGCGTTGACGCTGGCCCCCGCTCCCGCTAAGCTCTGGCCCGTTCGCTCGAGCCCCGAGTCTGGACCGTCTCGGTCCCGGAAAGGACAGTGCGATGGCGCGCGTGAAGCTCATCGTCGACAAGGCAGACATCGCTCCCGAGCACCACGCTCTCTTCGACACGCTGGCGGCCCTTCGCGGCCGGGTCAGCGGGCCCTCCACGGTCGTCCTGCACAGCCCCGGCCTGGCTCGACCCTGGAACGAGATCAGCGAGTATCTGCACCGGGAAAGCATCGTCGAGCCGCCGCACGCCGAGCTCGCCGTGTGCGCGACGGCCCGTGAGCGGGACTGCGGCTACGTCTGGAACGCTCACGTTCCGCTGGCCCGGAAGGCCGGCATCGCGGCGGAGACCATCGCCACGGTCCGCGAGCGCCGTCCGGTCGACGACCTGCCCGACTCCGCGCGGGCCGTCGTGCTCTACGTCCAGCAGCTGCTCCGGAACAACCGCGTCGAGAGCGCCGTGTTCGATGAGCTCCTGAAGGCCCACGATCCGAAGTGGCTGGTCGAGCTGACGGGCTGGATCGGCCGCTATGCGGCCCTCTCCGGGATCCTGAACGCCTTCGAGGTCACGCCCGCGGCGCCCGTCGAGGTCCTGCCGGAGGTTCCCGGGGCCGTCGCTGGACAGGCGAAGGCCCGTCCACCGCTCGCCGCGCCGCGTGTCACGCCCATCACCCGTCGCGACCAGGTGGCCGAGGCGCATCGGCCGGTCTTCGACGCGGTGGCCGCGGGGCGCGGCGGCATACGCGGTCCGTTCCCCATCTTGCTGTACAGCCCGGAGCTCTGCCGGCGTCACCTCGCCGTCGGCAGCTATCTCCGCTTCGGCTCGCAGCTGAAGCCCGAGTCGCGCGAGGTGGCCATCATCGCCACCGCCCGCGAGAAGGATTGCCCCTACGTCTGGGCGGCGCACGCGCCCGCGGCCCGGAAGGCGGGCGTCAGCGAGGCCGCCGTCACCGCGGTGCGTGACCGCGGCGAGCTCGCGAGCCTGCCGGCCGGCGAGCGGGACATCGCCGACTATGCGCGGCAGCTCTGGAGACGAAGCCGCGTGGCTCAGCCGCTGTTCGACCGGCTGCGGGATCAGCACGGTGTGCCGTGGCTCGTGGAGCTCACCGCGCTCATCGGCCACTACGGGATCGTCAGCGGCATCCTGAACGCGTTCGAGGTCGCTCCGGCGCCCGACGCCGAGCCTCTTCCCCTGGCGTGACTCTCAGCGAAAGGTCGAATCCATGACGCTTCTGTCCGAACGCCGCCAGCAGTATCGTCGTCTGCTCGAGGGCCGCGCCTGCGTTCACCCGGCGTCCGTGTTCGACGCGATGTCGGCGCGCATGGCCGCGTCGCTGGGCTTCGAGGTCGGCATGTTCGCCGGCTCGATCGCGTCGGGGACGGTGCTCGGCGCGCCGGACATCATCGTCCTGACGCTGACCGAGTTCGCCGAGCAGATCCGCCGGATCACCCGCGGGAGCGACTTGCCGCTCATGGTCGACGCCGATCACGGGTACGGCAACGCGCTGAACGTCATGCGCACCGTGGAAGAGCTCGAGACGTCGGGCGTGGCCGCGCTGATGGTCGAGGACACCGTCCTGCCGCAGCCCTTTGCCGGGCAGGACGAGGGTTTGGTGTCCGTCGACGAGATGCTGGGGAAGCTGCGCGCCGCCGTGGCCGCGAGCAAGCGCGAGGAGGTCGAGGCGATGCATCGGGCGACGCGACTGCCGCTCATGCTGGGCGGCGCCCCGCCCGCGCTGGCCGACAAGAGCTTTCTGGCAAGCCAGGGCGTGCGCATCGCGCTGCAGGGGCACCATCCGTTCTACGCCGCCGCCAAGGCGGTGTACGACACGCTGAAGTATCTGCGTGAGGGGGGCGCGCCGGCCGGGCTCAAGGACCGTGTCGCGTCGGAAGAGCTGCTGGCGATCGCGATGAGGCCGAACGACTACAAGCGGTGGCAGGGCGACTACCTGCGCTGACGGCCCGCGGCCGGCGCGGCGCCGCGAGCGCCGCTAGATCGCGGGAGGTGTCCTTGATCCTCGCGCCACCCGCGACCAGAATTCCCGCTGCGCGTCAGTCACGCGTCGCGACCGTCGTCGGCGGTTCCGCCGGGCGAAAGTGCCGGTGCACCACCCAGCAGGCGACGGCGCAGCCCGAGCACAGGAGCACTCCGGGAAGGAGCCCGAGGACCGAGGCCAGGGTCGTCGTGTAGTACGGCCAGCCGGCCTTCGTGATGAACCAGATCGTGTAGACGACCCACGTC
>QHSM01000453.1 GCA_003221595.1 Candidatus Rokuibacteriota bacterium
CACGCCGTGGTGGCGGTGACCGAGGGGATCATGCGGATCCTGGACGAGGAAGAGCTCGAGGGCGTGCTGGCCCACGAGCTCTCGCACGTGAAGAACCGGGACGTCCTCATCTCGACCATTGCCGCGACGCTCGCCGGCGCCATCACGTATCTCGCCCACATGGCCCAGTGGGCCGCCATGTTCGGCGGGCGGAGCCGGGACGACGAAGAGGGCGGATCGAATCCGATCGCGATGATCCTGCTGGCCATCCTCGCCCCGATCGCGGCGCTGCTCGTCCAGATGGCCGTCTCCCGCTCGCGCGAGTTTCAAGCCGACGCCACCGGGGCGCAGGTCGCTGGACGTTCCTGGGGGCTCGCGAAGGCGCTCGAGAAGCTCCAGATGGCGAACCAGGCCATGCCGATGGCCGACGCGACGCCGGCCACCGCGCACCTCTTCATCGTGAACCCGCTCAGCGGCGAGACGCTGATGCGGCTCTTCTCGACCCACCCTCCCCTGGAGGAGCGGATCGCCCGGCTGCGCGCGATGCGGATCTAGCCCGCGCTCAGCCTTTCTCGACGATGTAGATGTGCGGGAGCATGTCGACGTAGATGTTGCCGTCGACGACGGTCTCACCCAGCTTGTTCTTCTCCAGCCCCCGCACCGGCGGCTTGGCCGCGGCCCACCGGGCGACCCATGCCACCGGCACGTAGCCGCCGTCGGTCTGCATGATCTCCTCGGCCTTCGCGTAGGCGGCGAGTCGCTTCTTGGGATCGCGCGTGTCGCGGCCCGCCTCGAGCTCGCGGTCGAAGGCGTCGTTGACCCAGGCCTGGCGCCTGCCTTCGGTCTTCTTGCCGTAGAACGTGTCGAAGTACTCGTTGTGCGGGTCCGGGTAGTCCATGAACCAGCGGATCCACACGAACTGGTAGTCGTTCTTCCAGAGGCCGGCGCGGAACACGCGCTGCTCCAGGATCTCCAGCTCCGTCTTCATGTTGAGGTGCTCGAGGAGGACGGCCTGCACGGCCTCGGCGAGCGGCTTGGAGCCGAGACCCTCCTCGCGCATCGTCAGCGTGATCTTCGGCCAGTGGCGGCCGCCCTCGTACATCGTGCCCTTGAGCTGCGCCATCGCCGCCTTCGGATCGAAGCGCTGGACGTCGCGGATCTTCTTGTCGTCCACCGCCCCGGGAAAGCCCGGTGGAATCATGGCGTAGGCGGGAATGGCGAACCCGTCGGCCACCTTCACCACGCTCTCGCGGTCGATCGCATGCCCGACGGCCCGGCGGACCTTCACGTTGTCGAACGGCGGCTTCGTCACCTGCGGGATCAGATACCACGTACCCGGGAACGGGAAGCGGAACACCTGCTTCCCCGTGCGCGGGTCGTCGCGCAGGCGCTTGAGGTCGCCCGTCTGCAGGGGCGAGATCTCGAGCTCGTTGTTCTCGTACGGCAAGGCACCCGACTGCACCGGGACGATGGGAATCGTCACCTTGTCCAGCGTGACGTCCTTGGCGCCGAAGAAGTGCTTGTTCCGGCGCAGCACCATGACCCGGTTGTGCTCCCACGACTCGAGCACGAAGGGGCCGTTGCAGACGATGTTGGCGGCCTCTGTCCACTTGTCGCCGTGCTTCTCGACCGAGGGCCGGTGAGCCGGAAGCGCCGCGAGGTACGCCGAGAGCACCGGGAAGTAGCCGCGCGGCCCCTCCAGCGTGACCTCGAGCGTCCAGTCGTCCTTCGCGCGGACGCCAACCTGGGACGCGTCCGGCACCTTGCTCTTGTTGAACGGCTCGGCGCCCTTGATGTCGTAGAAGTAGCTCGAGTACGGGTTCTTGCTCGCGGGATCCATCTGGCGCTTCCACGACCACTCGAAATCGCGCGCCGTGCACGGCGAGCCGTCCGACCACTTCGAGTCCTGGCGGATCGTGAAGGTCCACACGGAGCCCTCGGCGTTGGACGTCACCTGGCTGGCCACGTGGGGGACGGGCTGGAAGTCGACGTTGAACTTCATCAGGCCGGCCCAGAGCGCGGGGACGCCCGAGCAGTACAGGTCCTTGTTGTAATCGTGGCTGGACGGATCGTTCTGCCACCAGCCGCCGCCGCCGATCCGCACGTGCTGATCGCGCGCCAGCTTCTCGCCGGGAGCCAGCTTGGGCGCCGCGGCGGCGGGCCGCGCGTTGAACCCCGCCGCGCCCATCGACGCGAGCCCGGCGGCGGCCCGCAAGAAATCGCGACGGCCGAAGCCCGCGGCGGCGAGCCGCGTCGCCAGAAGCTCCATCTGCGCGTCCGAGATGCGAGGAGGTCGCATGCCCGAGTCTCCTTGCTATTTCAGTTTGGGATCCAGCGCGTCGCGCACACCGTCGCCGAAGAACGTGAACGACAGCATGGTAACCGCGATGGCGATCGACGGAAACACGCAAAGATGCCAGTAGGACCGGATGTACTGCTGACCCTCGCCCACCATCTGGCCCCACGAGGGCGTCGGCGGGTTGATCCCGACGCCGATGAACGAGAGCGCCGCCTCCGTGAAGATCGCCTCCGGGATGCCGAACGTGACCGCGACCACGATGGGCGTGAGCGCGTTGGGCATGATGTGTCGCCCGAGCAGCCGGCCGAAGCCGGCGCCGAGGGCGCGCGCCCCGTCGACGTACTCCTTCTCCTTGATGGCCAGGACCTGCGCGCGCGTCTGGCGGGCGATCCCCACCCATCCGGTGAGGCCGATCGCGATGAAGATGTTGGTCAGCCCGGCGCCCAGCATCGACATGACCAGGATCACGAAGAGAAGGCGCGGGAACGCGTACATGACGTCCACGAAGCGCGTCAGGATCAGGTCGGTGCGGCCGCCCAGATAGCCCGACACCGCGCCGATCGGCACGCCGAGCAGCACGATGACCACCTGGGCGCCGAGCCCGACGAGCATCGACACCCGCGCGCCGTAGATCATCCGCGAGAGCAGGTCGCGACCGAGCTGGTCGGTTCCCAGGAGATAGGTGCGCGACGGCGTCTCGTTGAGACGGGCGAAGTTCGTCTTGGTGTAGGGCAGCGGCGCCAGGAAGTCGGCGAAGATCGCGATCAGGCAGAGCAGGACGATGACGCACCCGCCGGCCACCGCCAGCCGATTGCGCAGGAGCCGCCGCACGCCGTCGCGCCAGAGGCTCGACCCACGCGACCGCGACGCGCCGGGAGTATCCGCTTTCGAGCGCGGGCTTTGCCCGCGCAAGTCCTCCTGGGGGGAGGCATCGGAAGGGGGGCGAAGCCCCCCTCCGAGTTTAAAATCGGATGCGGGGGTCGAGGACGCCATAGATGAGGTCGACGGCGAGGTTCATGACGGCCAGAAAGGCGCCGTAGGTCAGCACCACCGCCATGATCATCGGGTAATCGCGCCCTGTCATCGACAGGACGAAGAACCGCCCCATGCCCGGGACGCGAAAGATCGACTCGACGAAGAAGGATCCCGTACCGACCGCGGCGAACATCGGTCCCAGCAGCGTCACGACCGGAATGAACGCGTTCTTGAGGACGTGTTTGAACACGACCGGCACCTCGCCGAGCCCCTTCGCGCGCGCGGTGAGCGTGTAGTCGGCGCGGATGACCTCGAGCATGCTGGCCCGGGTGAACCGGGCGATGATCCCCATCGGGGCGAGCGCCAGCGCCACCGTCGGCAACACCCAGTTCCGCGGCGACTCCCAGCCTCCGGTCGGGAAGAGCGGCACCACGAACGAGAACAGGATGATCAGGAACACCGCGAGGACGAAGTTCGGCACCGCGACGCCGACGGTCGCCAGGCTCACCGACAGGTAATCCCAGCCCTTGTTCTGGTAGACCGCCGCGAGGATGCCGAGCATCAGGCCGCCCACGACGGCCAGCGCGAGCGCCATCGAGCCGAGCAGGAGCGAGACCGGAAACGTCTCGGCGAGGATCTCGCGGACGGTGCGCGTCTTGTACACGAAGGAGTTGCCGAAGTCGCCGCGCACGGCCTTGCTCACGAAGATCGCGAACTGCTCGTGCAGGGGCCGGTCCAGACCGTAGTACTTGGCGAGGTTCCGCTGCGCCTCGGGCGACAGCGGGTTCGCGCCCTCCGCCACCGGATCGAGCGGGCTCCCCGGCGTCGCGTGCATCACCAGAAACGTGACCAGTGCCATGGCCAGGAGCGTCGGCGGTAACCACAGCACACGGGACAGCGCATAGTGGAGCAATCGCGTCCTCCCGCTACCAGGTTATCGAGAGATGGCGTGACCGCAAAATAACGATGGTGTGGTTACTTACTATGGCAGGGCGGTCGCCCGAGTCAAGCTGCCCGTTTCTTGACCGGCCCGGATGGCTCTGCGACAATCGACGCTCGAAGGATGTCCGCCGACCCACTCATCCGAGTGACCGGTCTTCGCAAGACCTTCGGCAACCACCGCGTGCTGGACGGCGTCGACCTCGACGTCCGCGCGGGCGAGGCCGTCGCGATGCTCGGCGCCAACGGGGCCGGCAAGACGACGCTCTTGAAGATTCTCGCTACGCTCGTGCGCCCCACGCGCGGCACCGCCGCCGTCGCGGGACACGACTGCGCCCGGGACGCCGAGCGGGCTCGCCCGCACATCGGGCTCGTCGCGCACGGCTCGTACGTCTACGAGGACCTGACCGCCCTCGAGAACCTGAAATTCTGGACCACGCTCGCGGGGCTCCGCCCGACGGCCGCCGCGCTCGCCGGGGCGCTCGCCCGCGTCGAGCTCGAGCGGGCCGCGGACGAGCGGGTCCGCACCTTCTCGGCGGGCATGAAGCGCCGCCTGTCCCTCGCGCGGTTCGTGCTGGCGCGGCCCAGCGTGCTGCTGCTCGACGAGCCGTTCGCCGGTCTCGACCAGCGCGCCAAGAAGTGGCTGGAGGAGCACCTGGCGTCCTTCAAGGCGGGCGGCGGCGCGATCCTGATGGCGACCCACAGCTTCGGCCGCGAGCTCGCGGCCGCCGATCGGCTCGCCATTCTCGCCGCCGGCTCCATCGCGCTCGACACGCCCCGAGGCTCCCGGTCGGCCGACGACGTGCAGCGACTCTACGTCCTGCACACGGAGGACGCGCCCTGAGCTTCGCGCGGCGGGCGTTCATCGTGGTGTGGAAGGACCTCCTCGTCGAGCGGCGGTCGAAGGAGACGCTCAACGCCCTGTTCTTCTTCGCGCTCCTGCTCCTCTTCGTCTTCCAGTTCGCCGTCGGGCCCGACCGCGAGCGGCTGGCCGGAACGCTGCCCGGCCTGCTGTGGCTCGGCTTCATCCTGACCGGGCTGCTCGGGCTCGGCCGCACGTTCGTGGTCGAGCGCGAGAACGACTGCTGGGAAGCGCTGCGCCTGGCCCCGGGGGACAAATCCGCGATCTACGTCGGCAAGCTCGCCGGAAATCTCCTGCTGATGCTCGTGGTCGAGGCCATTCTGGTGGCGCTCTTCGGCGTCTTCTTCAACCTCGATCTCGCCGGCGTGCTGCCGGCGCTGGCCGTCGTCATCGGCCTGGGCACGGTCGCCTTCGCCGCCGTCGGCACGCTGTTCGCCGCGATGACCGCGCAGGTGCGCGCTCGCGAGCTCTTGTTTCCGGTGCTCCTCCTGCCCGTTCAGGCTCCGGTGCTGCTGGCGACCG
>QHSM01000454.1 GCA_003221595.1 Candidatus Rokuibacteriota bacterium
GGCTTTGACCGGGGGTGGCCTCATTGCGGCGTCTCCACAATCAGAGCCAGGCCCGCGTCCACCCGGGCGCGGCCTCCCGGTCCGATGACCGCGGTCGATTCGCGCTCCTCGACGATCGCCGGGCCCTTCAGCGTCATGCCCGGGGTGAGGGCATAGCGGTCGTACACGGGCGTCTCGACGAAGCCGCCGCGCTCGGCGAAGTACGCCCGTCGCGTGCCCTTCACCGGCTTGCCGCTCCTAGCGCTCCGGCGTCCGGCTCGATCCGCCCTGGCGTGGCCCCCCAGGCGGGTCTTCGGGTCGGGCCCGGGGACCGTCTCGCGCCAGTTCAGCGCCTCGATCGGCACGCCCTGCGGCAAGCGGTGGTAGAGCGCGCGATACGACGCCTCGAAGCTGGCCGTAATCTTCGCCAGGCTGGCGGCGGTGAGCTTGCCCAGCGGCACCGCGGCCTCGACCTCGTGCCCCTGGCCGAGGTAGCGCATCTCGGCGATGCGCGCGACGGTCACCTTGCCCGCGGCCACGCCGGCTCGCGTGAGCAGCGCGCGGCCTTCGTCTTCCATCTCGGCGAAGAGCCGGTTAATGGCGGCCCAGTCGGCGGCGTCTAGCCGCTGGCGCCCGGTGCGCACGAAATCGAACGCCAGCGGCGCGGCCAGCAGGCCGTACGCGGACATCGCGCCGGCGCCGAAGGGCAGCAGGATGCGCGGCGTCTTCAGGATGGTCGCGACCTGCCAGCAGTGGACCGGCCCGGCGCCGCCGAAGGCGAAGAGGGGATACGACCGGAGATCCTTGCCCCGCTCGATCCCGTGAATGCGCGCGGCGGCCGCCATGTTCTCGTTGACCACGCGGTGAATGCCCCACGCGGCCTCGGTGACGTCGAGCCCGAGCGGCCGGGCCACGTGCTCCTCGACCGCGCGCTGCGCCGCCTGGCGGTCGAGGCGCATGCGCCCGCCCAGGAAGAACTCGGCGTCCAGATAGCCGAGCAGCAGGTCGGCGTCGGTCACGGTGGGCTGGCGCCCGCCGAGGTTGTAGCAGGCGGGGCCCGGGTCGGCCCCGGCGCTGTCGGGCCCGACCTTCAGGAGGCCCATCCGATCGACGCGCGCGATCGAGCCGCCGCCGGCGCCGATCTCGATCATCTCGATCACCGGCACGCGCACCGGCAGCCCCGAGCCCTTCTTGAAACGGTCGGCGCGCGCCACCTCGAACTCGCGGCCGACCAGCGGCGCGCCCTCGTCGATGACGCACGCCTTGGCGGTCGTGCCGCCCATGTCGAACGAGAGCAGCTTGCGCTCGCCGCGCTCGCGCGCGGCCTGGGCGGCGGCCAAGGCGCCGGCGGCCGGCCCGGACTCGACGAGGCGAATCGGCAGGCGCCGCGCCAACAGGGGCACGGCGATGCCGCCCGAGGACTGCATGATGTAGAGCTGGCCGGGGATCTGCAGCTCTGCGAGCCTCCGCTCGAGGTCCTCGAGATATCCGACGCGCACGCGACGGCCATCTGCGGCGCGATCTCGCGCACCAGCGCCGCCAGCCGCCGTTCGTGGACGGGGTTCACGTAGGCGTGCAGCAGGCAGATCGCGATCGCCTCGACACCCTCGGCGACCAGCTCGCCGATGACCCGCCGCGCGCCGTGCTCGTCGAGCGCCTCGCGCACCGAGCCGTCGGCCAGCAGCCGCTCGCGCACCTCGCGGCGCAGGTGTCGCGGCACGAGGGGCGCCGGCGGATCGATGAACAGGTCGTACATGTCGTAGCGACCCTCGTGGCGAATCTCGAGCGCGTCCCGGAAGCCCTCGGTGGTCAGGAGCGCCGTGCGCGCGCCCTTGCGCTCGATGAGCGCGTTGGTGGCCAGCGTCGTGCCGTGCACGACCGCGCGCACGGAGCCCGCGGGAGTCCGCGACTCCTCGAGGAGCGACGCGATGCCCTGCTCGACCGCGTGCGCCGGGTCTTTCGGCGTGGTGAGGATCTTGCCCACGCGCGCGGCGCCCGTCGTCTCGTCGATCACCACGAGATCGGTGAAGGTGCCGCCGATGTCGACCCCGAGCCGCGCCGCCACGGCGCTCAGTCTACACCGGCGTCGTGACAGTGCAGGTAAGATGAGGAGACGAGGAGGAACACATGACGCGTGTCGTTGCATCGATGGTCGTCGTGGCCGGTCTGCTGAGCGCAGTCGCGCTCGCGCCGGCGCCGGCCGCGCAGCCGCGCCGGGTCGTCACGATCGCCGCGGGCTCGGTGGACGGGGTGTACTACCCGATCGCGGGGGCGATCTCGCGGATCGCGTCGGACACGAAGTCCCTCAACATCCGCGCCACCGTCGAGTCGTCGGGCGGCTCGATGTCGAACGTTCAGCTCATGCGAGCCGGCGAGGCCGACTTCGCGTTCCTGCAGAACGACATCGCGTACTACGCCTTCAACGGGACCGGGCTCGAGCCGTTCGCCGGCAAGCCGGTGAAGAGCATGGCGGGCGTCTTCTCGGTCTATCCCTCGGCCGTGCACATCGTGGCGACCCGTGCGTCGGGCGTGAAGTCGGTCCGCGACCTCAAGGGCAAGCGCGTCGCCGTCGGGCCCCTCGGCTCGGCCACCGAGCAGAACGCGCTGCAGATCCTCGCCGCGCACGGAGTCGCCGAGGGCGATCTGGCGGCGCTGGTGCGCGTCTCGTTCTCGGCGGCGGCCGATCAGCTCAAGGCGGGGGTCGTGGACGCCGCGTTCTTCTCGATCGCGGTCGGGGCGCCGGTCATCGCCGACGCGCTCGCCTCGGGCAAGCTCGCGCTGATCAGCGTGGGGTCGAGTGCCAGCGACGCGCTCATGCGAAAGTACCCCTTCTACACGATCGACGAGATCCCGGCCAACACGTACAAGCACCAGGAGCGCGAGATCGTCGTCCCGGCCGTCATGGCCATGCTGGTGGCGCGCTCCTCGATGCCGGAAGACCTGGTGTACCGGTTCACGAAGGCCGTGTTCGACAACCTCCCCCAGCTCCACTCCGCGCACGCGGCCGCCCGTAACCTGACGCTCCAGACCGCGCTGGTCGGGATGGCGCTCCCGCTTCATCCCGGCGCCCAGAGGTTCTTCAAGGAAAAGGGCATCGCCCGGTAGGACTTACGGGCTCCCTCCTGGCCCATTTCTGAGCGGATCCGCCGGAAAATAACTGGGCAATCCGAGGTTCCATTTATCCGGAAACCATTGCTATATCGATACCTTATGGCCTTGTACGGCTCTTGCATCGTTCCAGTGGCAAATCCTTCGAGGAGTCCAGGAACATAGAAGGCAAGGCCGCGACCATGGACCCCGTTCTCGAGCCCCCGTCTGTCGGTCAGCCGGCGCCACGGTTCTCGCTGCCTTCGCTCAGCGGGGCCGAGGTCGACCTGGCCTCGTATCGCGGCCGCTCGAACGTGGTCATCTGGTTCTCGCGCGGCTTCACGTGTCCCTTTTGCCGCATCTACACCGACGGGGTGCGGGCGGGCTACGGGGCGCTTCGGGACGCCGAGACCGAGGTGATCCAGGTGGCGCCCAATCTTCTCGAGAGCGCCCGCAGGTACTTCGCGGACGAGATCCTGCCGTTCCCGTTCGTCTGTGACCCGGACAAGCGGCTCTACGCCGTCTACGGCCTGGGCGATCGGCGGGCGCTCGAGGCGACCCGCACCGCGGTGGTGAGCTTCGCGTACGCGTTCACGCACGGCGACACCCGCAACCAGATCCGCGGCGCGTGGTTCGACGTCATGAACCGCAACTTCCTGCGGCGCCTCCACCACCACGCGATGACGGCGCACGAGCAGGGCATCTTCCTCATCGACAAGGAAGGTGTGATCCGCCATCTCACGGTCGTGGGCCCGATCGATCCCGTTCCCGGCGGAGTCCAGCTCGCCGAGCTTGCGCGGGCCCACTGCGCGCAGACGCCGGTGCTCGCGTGAGCCAGGCCGAGCGTCTCACGCGGGCCAGCGAGATCCTGATCGAGCTCTTTCGGTCGCCGGTCCCCACGCACTTCTTCCAGACCCTCGGCGACCGGGCCGGCGAGGCCGTGCCCAGCCACTACCTCGCGGTGTGTCTGCAAGATCCGGAGAAGAGCGGCTATCTCGTGCACTCGCTGGCGAGCGTCGACGAGGCCTCGCCCGCTCAGCGCGTGTTCTCGCTCGACGAGGGCTTGCCGGGCCGCGCGATGAGCACCGGCAAGCCGTATCTCGTCGACGAGCTCATGGCCGAGGACGGCGTGGACGATCTCGAGGGCGTGCTCGCCGCCGCGGGGCTGCGGGCGGTCCTCGTCGTTCCGATCCGGCGCGGGCTCGAGATGCTGGGCGCGCTCCTCTTCGCGGCGCGGCCGCCGATCAGGTACGGCGACGACGATCTCCAGATCGCCCAGCTGCTGGCGTCCGGGCTGTCGGCCGCGCTCGAGACCTCGCTCGCGTACCAGGGGGCGTCCGACGAGCGCAGCACGCTCGGCGCGGTGCTCGCCAGCACCGCCGACGCGGTGCTCATGCAGAATCCGGCTGGCCTCATCCTGCTCGCCAACGCGGCGGTACGGCCGATGCTCGGCCTGGCGCCCGAGTCGATCACCGGGCGCCCGCTGCTCGAGGCCATCGACTACGCGCCGCTTCGCGACCTCTTCGTCGCCGGGCGCGAGGGAATCTCCGATCTGCCGCTGCCCGACGGACGGATCGCCCAGGCCAGCCTCGTCCGCGTCACCACGCCGTTCGGCGAGCCGGTCGGCGTGGCGGTGATTCTTCGCGACATCACCCTGCTCAAGAACATGGAGCAGATGAAGAACGACTTCGTGAACACGGTCTCCCACGACCTCAAGGGGCCCATCACGGTCATCTGCGGCCTGGCGGACCTCATGCGCATGGCCGGTCCCGGACATCCCGCCCTCGTCGAGCGCTGTCAGGGGATCCGCGACACCGCCCAGCACATGGCCGACCTCGTCACCGGCCTGCTGGACATCGGCAAGATCGAAGCGGGCCTCGACTCGGCGCGCGAGCCCGTCGACCTCGTGGCGACCATCGGCGAGGCGCTCCGCATGGTGAAGCCGCGCGCCGAGCCCAAGAACATCGAGCTGCTGGTCGAGCTGCCCGACGAGGCGATCGTCTCGGCGGTGGGCATCCGGCTCCGTCAGGCGTTGATCAATCTGATCGACAACGGCGTCAAGTACACGCCGGCCGGCGGGCGCGTGACCGTCGTGGCGGCGCGCTCGGTCCTCGCCGACGGCGGGGAGATGGTGACGGTGCGGGTGACGGACACCGGGATCGGCATCGCTGCCAAAGACCTGTCGCACGTGTTCGACAAGTTCTACCGGGTGAAGAGCAGGGCCACCCGCGACATCGCCGGCACCGGCCTCGGGCTCGCCATCACCCGGACCATCGTGGAGGCGTGCGGCGGTCGGATCCGCGTCGACAGCGTCGAGGGATCCGGCACCACGTTCACGCTCGAGCTCCCGCTCGCCCGATCCTGACGCTCAGCCGAGGTACGACGCGACGAAGGTGCCGCCGGGACGCCCTGCGGTGAAGCGCCCGAGCGCGAACGGCGCCGCGTTCACGGGCGGCCGGCTTCCGGTGATCAGGGCCGCCATCATCTCGCCGACCGCGGGCGCCAGCTTGAAGCCGTGGCCACTCATGCCCGTCGCGATCCAGAAGCCGCGAACGGGCGACTCGTCGAGAATCGGCATCCAGTCCGGCGTGATGTCGAAAGCCCCCGCCCAGCCCCGCCGGTAGCGCGCATCGCCGAGCCGCGGGATCGCGCGCCCGGTCCGCGCCAGCACCTCGGTGGCCTCGTCCAGACCCACGTCGCCGCCCAGCGCCTCGGGCTCCATCGGATGCTGGGTCTCGTCGTCGGTGAGCGAGCCGGTCAGCGTGAGGCCGCCGCTCTCGGGTCGCGCGTAGCTTCCGCCCGCGAGATCGAGGTAGACGAG
>QHSM01000455.1 GCA_003221595.1 Candidatus Rokuibacteriota bacterium
CGGAGTTCCGCGAGCACCTCGAGGCGATGGATCAGCCCGGGGGCGGGGAGCGCCGGCTCCTGTCGATCGTGAGCCGCGAAAAACTCTCGCGAGTCTTGCGGCTGATGCTCGACGAGCGCGAGTTTCTCTCACCGTACGGGATCCGCGCCGTCTCACAGTTCCACCGTGACCACCCCTGCGTGCTCGTCGTCGACGGCAACGAACACCGCGTTGACTACGAACCTGCCGAGTCGAGCACGGGCCTCTTCGGCGGAAACTCCAACTGGCGTGGACCGATCTGGTTTCCCATCAACTACCTTCTGATCGAGGCCCTTCAGAAGTTCGATCACTTCTATGGTCCCAGCCTTCAAGTCGAATGCCCAACCGGGTCAGGGCCGCGCTCGACCCTCTGGGATATAGCGGCGGAGCTCTCCCGACGCCTGACCCGCATTTTCCTGCGCGGGCCGGACGGGCGACGGCCGGTTCACGGGGGCGTCGCCAAGTTCCAGACTGACCCCCACTGGCGGGACCTCGTCTGGTTGTACGAATACTTCCACGGCGACAACGGCGCCGGCATCGGCGCGAGCCATCAGACCGGCTGGACCGGACTCGTGGCCAAGCTGCTCCAGCAGAGCGGTGGCTAGCCCAGCCATCGCGAATCAGTTGACCTCAGAGTCAGAGCGATGAGAGTCGAGGTCGGGATACGGGTGGGCGATCGTCCTGACGTGGCGGCATCCCTCGTCACAGCTCGATCGCGCGCGCTCACCGCCGTGCTCCAGCACTGGCCCGAATACCTGATCGAGGCCCTCGGCCTTGGGCTCTTCATGCTTTCGGCTTGCCTGTTCGTCGCGTTGCTGGAGCACCCGAGCTCGCCGCTCCGGCAGGCGATGACGGATCCGTTTTTGCGGCGGATTCCGATGGGACTCGCGATGGGGCTGACCGCCGTGGGGCTCATTTACTCGCCCTGGGGACAACGGTCAGGTGCCCATCTCAATCCATCGGTCACGCTGACCTTCTGGCGCCTGGGCAAGGTCAATCACTGGGACGCCTTCTTCTACGTGACCGCGCAGTTCGTCGGCGCCATCGTAGGCGTCGGCGTCGCCGCAACGATGCTTGACGCGTGGCTCGCGCATCCCGCGGTGAGCTATGCGGCCACAGTTCCGGGGCCGGATGGCGCCGGAGTGGCGTTCGTCGCGGAGTTTTTCATTTCATTCCTTCTCATGATAGTGATCCTGACCGTCTCCAACCGGCCCGGACTCAACCGGTTCACCGGACTGTGCGCGGGCGCGCTCGTCGCGAGCTACATCATCTTCGAAGCGCCCCTGTCGGGGATGAGCATGAACGCCGCTCGAACCGCGGGCTCGGCCGTGTACGCCCAGATGTGGACGGCGCTCTGGATCTACTTGACCGCGCCGCTCCTCGGCATGCTTGCGGCGGCCCAGTCATACGTGGCCTCCCGAGGAATGCAGAAGGTCCTTTGCGCTAAGCTCCATCACGACAACTCGCAGCGCTGCATTTTCCGGTGCAGTTACGGCGCCCGTGCCCACTGAAGCGCGAGGCCTGGAGGTAAGGCGATGCCGACAACAACACTACAGACCCACACGCCGATGACCGAGTCCCTTCGAGACGGCCAGGAGACGCCGAGAAGGGAGCAAGGCCGCGCTAATTGGTTCGGGGCGATCGCGCCGCTATGGCCTCTCGCGCTGACGCGGATTCTCTACGGCTACCTCTGGTGGCAACAGTCGGGCTGGAAGGTGCCGTCGGACGACTTTGGCCGGAAGTCCGGTGGCGGGCTCTGGT
Source organism: Candidatus Rokuibacteriota bacterium (assembly GCA_003221595.1). GTDB lineage: Bacteria > Methylomirabilota > Methylomirabilia > Rokubacteriales > CSP1-6 > AR31. The sequence goes on from QHSM01000455.1 coordinate 1,780, forward strand.
ACTGGGTCCAGCAGCAGATCCAATATCCGACCGTGGCTGCCCACAAGGCCTTCCTGGTCAACGTCATGATCCCGCACTGGACCTTCTTCGGATGGATGGCGCTGATCACCGAGACCTTCATCGGCATGACACTGATTCTCGGGCTCGGCACGCGGCTCGGCTCGATAGTGGCGATCGGTATGGCCACCAACATCACGATCGGCATCCTGAGCGTGCCGCACGAGTGGGGCTGGACCTACACGATGCTGATCATGTTCCCGGTCCTCTTCCTGCTGACGGACGCCGGCCGCAGCTTCGGTGTGGACTCGTTCCTGGCGCCTCCGCTCGACCGCGCGGCGGCAGGTGGTAGCTGGCTCGCGCGGCTGATTCGCTGGCTCGTTTGATCGGTCGCTCCGCTCACGGAGCTTGGGGGAGGCTCTTATGGCTGCGGTTGAACACTTCGACGTCATCGTCATCGGGACCGGAGCTGGGGGTGGGACGCTGGCCTATCGTCTCGCCCCCTCAGGTAAACGCATCCTGCTCATAGAGCGCGGCGACTACGTCCCTCGCGAGAAGGACAACTGGAGCACGAAGGCCGTCAACCTGGAGGCAAAATACAACACCAAGGAGGTGTGGCGAGACGGAGAGGGTCGAGAGCTCCACCCGCACACCAACTACTGGGTGGGCGGCAACACCAAGTTCTATGGCGCCGCACTCTTCCGCCTCCGTCGGGAGGACTTCAGGGAGATCAAGCACTGGGACGGCCTCTCGCCCGCGTGGCCGATCTCGTACGAGGACCTGGAGCCGTATTACTCGCAGGCCGAGCAGCTCTACCAGGTGCACGGCCGCCGGGAAGAAGATCCCACGGATCCGCCGGCCAGCGCTCCTTACCCCCATCCTCCGGTCAGTCATGAGCCGCGGATTCAGCAGCTCAGCGACGATTTCGCCCGTCTTGGACTCAAGCCGTTTCACGTCCCGCTCGGCGTGATGCTGGACGAGCGGAACCCCCGAGCCAGCCGCTGCATTCGCTGCGAGACCTGCGACGGGCATCCCTGTCTCGTCTATGCGAAGGCGGACGCCCAGGTGCTCTGCGTCGACCCCGCCCTCGAGCATTCCAACGTGAAGCTGCTCACGCGCGCGTACGTCTCGCGTCTCGAGACCAGTCCCTCGGGCCGTGACGTCCAGCGGGTGATCGTCGAGCGTGAGGGCGCTACCGAGGCGTATTCGGCCGACATCGTCGTCGTGTCGGCCGGCGCCATCAACTCGGCGGCGCTCCTGCTGCGCTCGGCCAACGACAAGCACCCGCGCGGCCTGGCCAACGGGTCGGACGTCGTGGGGCGCCACTACATGGGCCATGTCAACTCGGTGCTCATGGCGCTCTCGAAATGTCCCAATCCGACGGTCTTCCAGAAGACGCTCGGGCTGAACGATTTCTACTTCGGCTCGAACGAGTGGGAGTTTCCGATGGGCCACATTTCCTTTGTCGGCAAGCTCGATGGGGATACGCTCCGGGCCGGCGCGCCGGCGATCGCGCCGGGCTGGACGCTCGAGCTCATGGCCAGGCACTCACTGGACTTCTGGCTCACCTCCGAGGACCTCCCGGACCCGAACAACCGCGTCACCCTCGACCGGGCCGGCAACATCGTCCTCACCTACCAGCCGAACAACGAGGAGGGGCACGGGCGCCTGACCGAGAAGCTCAAGAATCTGATGAAGCAGCAGACCAAGTGCAGCCTCCATGGCCACGAGTGCCATGAAGGCCTGTTCGCGCGGAGCCTTTATCTCGGCCAGCGCATTCCACTGGCGGGCGTCGCTCACCAGAACGGAACGATCCGCTTCGGGCGCGACCCGAAGACCTCCGCGCTGGACACGAACTGCAAGGCGCACGAAGTGGACAACCTCTACGTGGTGGACGCGAGCTTCTTCGCCTCGAGCGGAGCGGTAAACCCGGCGCTCACGGTCATGGCCAACGCGCTCCGCGTCGGGGATCACCTGATCGAGCGCCTCAAGTAACATGAAGCCTCCAGAGGAGACTGGAGGAGTCGTCATGACTCCGAGACGACTACTTGCCGGGGCTCTGGTGCTTCTGACTGTCTGCTTCGGCCTTCCGTTGGAACGGGCGTCGGAGGCGCAGCCCGCCGGGCTGATTCGGGCGGTCGGCGCCGTCGGGATGACGGTCGGGAACATGGAGCGTTCGACCGCGTTCTACTCGGGCGTCCTGGGGTTCGAAAAGGTCTCGGATGTGGAGGTAATTGGGGAGGATTACGAGCGCCTCCAGGGAGTCTTCGGACTTCGGATGCGCGTCGTACGGATGCGCCTCGGCGATGAAGCGATCGAGCTGACCGAGTACCTCACGCCGCGGGGACGGCCGATCCCGGTTGATTCAAGGAGCCACGACCGGTGGTTTCAGCACATCGCGATCATCGTGAGCGACATGGATCGCGCCTATGCGTCACTTCGCCAGCATCGCGTCGAGCACGCCTCGCCGGCGCCGCAGCGCCTCCCCGACTGGAACATAAGCGCGGGAGGGATCCGCGCGTTTTACTTCAAGGACCCGGACGGCCACCCGCTCGAGATCTTGTGGTTCCCGGCCGGCAAGGGTGATCCGAAGTGGCGCCGGAGCGATCGCCTCTTCCTTGGCATCGACCACACCGCGATCGTCGTCAGCGATACCGCGCAGAGCCTTCGATGCTATCGGGATACGCTCGGCCTTCGAGTGGCAGGCGAGAGCGAGAACTACGGGCCGGAGCAAGAGCGCCTGAACAACGTCTTTGGCGCCCGCCTCCGCATCACGGCGCTCCGGGCGCCGGCCGGTCCGGGCGTCGAGTTCCTGGAGTACCTGACCCCGCGGGACGGGCGGGCGGTACCGGCGGATGCTCGCGCCAATGATCTCGCCCACTGGCAGACAACTTTGGTCAGCCAGGACGCCGCGGCGGTGGCGCGAGGGATTCGCGGCAGCCCCTGCGTCATGCTCTCGCCCGGCGTGGTGACCCCAACCGACCAAGCGCTCGGGTTCGCAAAAGGGCTTTTGATCCGGGACCCGGACGGCCACGCTCTGGCCGTGGTGCAGCCCTGATGTCACGCTCAATCATGACGAAGCAACATCGGAGGGAGGCCAATCATGGCGAAGGTGCTCAGGTGCGGTGACTTGATGCCGGGCTGCAATGCGGTCATTGAAGGAAAGGACGAGGCTGAGGTAATGGCCAAAGGGGCGGAGCATGCCAGGACGGCGCACAAGATGACGGCGATTCCGCCCGAGATGGCAGCGAAGGTGAGGGCGGCCATCAAAGAGAAGCAGTAGCGTCCCGAATCCAGATTCAGCGCAGGCTCGTCTGGAGGTGAGCGATGCTCTCGATCCGAGGTCTCTACGAGATCGCGATTCCCGTGCGACAACTCCAGAGAGCCGAGTCGTTCTACCGAGACGTTCTCGGTCTACGGGTGGGCCTTCGGGACGAGCGCAGAAAGTGGCTGTTCCTTCGAGTCGCGGGCGCGGCCGGGATGATTGTGCTTCAAGAGCACGACGGTGAGTTCCCCAGCTACCACTTCGCCTTCACGGTGAACGAGTCTGATCTCGAACGGGCTGCTGCTGTCCTCCGCGAGTGTGGTGTGCCGACCCGAGGCCCGATCGCCCATAGCTGGATACCGGGAACGTCCGTCTACTTCGAGGATCTCGATGGCCATGAGCTGGAGCTCTTCACGCCTTCCACGTAGCGGCAGCCGCTCGCAATGCCCGTCGCGAGCGCATCGGGCTGAGCGCTCGAGAGCACCGCAGCGCACGATGACCGATCAACCC
>QHSM01000456.1 GCA_003221595.1 Candidatus Rokuibacteriota bacterium
CGATTACTTCCAGCACCGCGTGGGCCGGGAGGGCGCCGAGCCGAAGGCGGCCGTGACTCGCGTGGACGCCCACGTGGGCACGATACGGCGCACGCTGGCCGAGGCGGGGCTTGCCGATCGCTCGGTGATCATCGTCACGGGCGATCACGGCTTCGAGGACGCACGCCGGGGCGTGCATCCGAACGTGCTCCTCGCGCGCGCCGGCTTGCGTGGCTGCCCGGAGCCGGGCGACGGCTGGCGGGCGACTGCGTACATCGCGGGCGGCTCGGCGGCGATTCTCGTCAATCCGCCCGGCGACACCGAGACGGCCGCTGCCGCCGAGAAGGCGCTCCGCGCAGACGCGGGTGACGCCTACACGATCGTGTCGCGCGCGACCCTCGACGCGCTCGGCGCGCTGCCAAACGCCGCCTTTGCGATCGCGGCCGCGCCGGGGTTCGCGATGGGTTCCGGCTGTCGGGGCTCGCTACTCGTTTCGGCTTCGGGCGGGCAGCACGGCTACCTGCCGTCGCATCCGCGCATGCCGACGGGCTTCATCGCGGCCGGCACCGGCGTGAGGGCCGGCGTCGCCCTCGAGCGCGTCCGACTCGTGGACATCGCGCCGACCGCCGCCCGGCTTCTCGGCCTCGCGACGCCGGACGTGGAAGGGCGCGTGCTCGACGAGATCCTCGAGTGACCGCTCCCGAAGGGTCGTACACTGATCGCCGGGTTCGACGAAGCCACACTCAAGCGCGTACTCCGTTGAAAGGAAGGCCCACGATGGCGCACAAGGGGTTCTCGCACATCGGTCTCTCGACACTGGATCTCGACCGGACGCGTGACTTCTACGAGAACGTCCTGAAGTTCAAGGCAGTGCGCTGCGACACCCTCAAGGTCAAGGAAGGCGGGCAGATCCGCCACATCTTCTTCGACACCGGGCACGACCAGCTGATTGCTTTCATGGAAGCGCGGGGCGTGCCCGGCGTGCCGGCGCAGTACGACGCCGGGATCAACCACGGGCTCGGGGTACCGAACGCGTTCTATCACTTCGCGTTCGAGGCGGGCTCCGAGGCGGGGCTCGACGAGATGCGCAACGCGCTCATCGCCCGCGGCGTCGAGGTGACGGATGTGGTCGACCACGACTGGGCCAAGTCGATCTACTTCAAGGACCCCAACGGGGTTCAGCTGGAGTACTGCTGCTTCACCCGCAACCTCAACGCGAACGACGCCCGGATGCAGGAGCGCGCCGAGATCTCGATCCGCCGGTTGGGGCTGACCGGTGCCGGCAGTCCGACGCCGGTGGGGAGCGCTAAAGCCGGATAGCGATCCGCTCCGAAGCATGCCGGGGCCGGAGACGGCGGTGCGTGTGACTCCGAGCCGTCAGCGAGCCGATGAGTGGGCCGTCGTCCTCGCCGCCGCCGGCATCCCCCACTGGCTGCGCCGGCGCCTCGACGGCTGGGCGGTGATCGTCCCACCCGATGATGCCCCGTCCGCCCTGGCGAGTCTCGCCGCCTACGACGAGGAGAGCTCCAGGGAGGGCCCGAGCCGCCGCGACGAGACGACGTCGGCGCGGCCCATGACGATCGTCGGCGCCGTCGTGGCGCTCCTGCTGATCGGGTTCTTTGCGATCACCGGACCGCGCGCGGCGCGCAGCGTGTGGTTCGAGCGCGGCAGCGCGGACGCGACGCGCATGCTGGCGGGCGAATGGTGGCGCGCGCTCACCGCGCTGACGCTGCACGCCGACGCGCCCCACCTGGCCGGCAACGCCGCCGCCACCGTGGTGCTGGTGACCGCGGTGTGCTGGTACCTCGGGCCCGGCGTCGGGCTGTGGCTGCTCCTGCTGGCGGGCGCCGGCGGCAACGCCGTCACCGCCGCCGTCCACGGCGGCGATCACGTCTCCGTCGGTGCATCCACGGCCACCTTCGGCGCCATCGGCATCCTCGCCGCCCTGCGCATCGTCGCAGGCCGCGCGGGAGCGGGCGGGAGGAAGTCATGGGTCGTGATCGCGGCGAGCCTGGCCCTCCTGGCGCTGCTCGGCACCGGGCCGCATGCCGATCTCCTCGCCCATCTCTTTGGCTTCCTGCTGGGTGGGGGGCTCGGGCTGATTGCCGCGCTCACCGTCCGATGGGTCCCGCCGGCGCCGGTCCAGTGGCTGCTCGTCGCCGCTGCCGGCGCAGCCGTGGTCGGCGCGTGGCGCGTGGCGTTCTGACGCGAGGACGCACGGCGCTGGGCTACGCGCCGCGAACTGAGGAGGAGTCATGTCACTTCTGGAAGTGCACGACCCGGGCCTTCGCGACCTCATCGCCTCAGACGCAGCCATCGAGCGCATCGCCGGCGGGCTGACGTTCACCGAAGGGCCGGTTTGGCGCGGTACTCACCTGCTCTTCAGCGACATCCCGAACAAGCGCATCGTGCGCTGGCGCCGGCTGCCGGAGGGTCCTGAGCTGACCACCTTCGCCACGGGTATGTCCAACGGCCTGACGTTGGATCGCCAGGGACGGGTGCTCGCGGCGGAGCACGACGGCCGCCGCGTGACTCGCATTGCCGACGACGGCGCTCGCACGGTGCTGGCGGAGCACTTTCAGGGCAAGCGGCTCAACAGCCCCAACGACATCGTGGTCAAGTCCGACGGCTCCATCTACTTCACCGACCCGCCCTACGCCGTCCAGCCCAGCCGGCCGGGCGTGGTGCGGCCTCCGGGCTGGTGGACCCAGCCCATCCCGGGAAAGGAGCAGCCCTGCCACGGCGTGTACCGCATCGCTCCCGACGGGGCTCTGCACCTGCTGGCGGACGACTTTGCCTTGCCCAACGGCCTCGCCTTCTCACCCGACGAGTCGGTGCTGTACATCGACGACTCGGCCCACAAGCACATCCGGGCATTCGCGCTGCGCCCTGACGGCACGCTGACCAATGGCCGCGTCCTGCTGGACATGGCCTCGGAAGATCCCGGCGTGCCCGACGGCCTCAAGGTCGACGTGCGGGGCAATGTGTTCTGCACCGGGCCGGGCGGCGTCTGGGTGTGCCGGGCCGACGGCACACTGCTCGGGCGCATCGTTCTGCCTGAGCTGCCCGCGAACCTGGCCTGGGGCGAGGATGGGAGCGTCCTCTTCCTCACCGCGCGCACCAGCGTCTACCGGCTGCCAACCAAGACGCGGGGCGCGCTCTTCAGCCGCCCGGCGGCAGACTAGCGGGACGGTAGCGGCGCGATGCCCCACACATCTCCGCTTGGTTCAACCCACAGGCAGGTCTGCTGGGGCTTGCCGCATGTCGGGTCGGGGCGCCATCGAAATAGCCGGTCGTCCCACACGAGAGCCACGTCGTCGGTTCCAGTCCTCCGGTAGCCGCGCTTCTCCACGCAATCCTTGTACAGCGTGGGGATGGCGCCGCCAACTAACTTCCCGGTGAAGGGATTGTGCTTCGCGGCTCCCGCCACAGGGCCTGCGTTTTGCACCTCGCGAGCACACGCAAGGTTTACCTGTGGCAACTTGGTCTCGTCGCCAACCCACGTGTAGCGGACGGCGTGGAGGCCACAGCCGGTCAAGAGCAAACAGATACCGGCGCCAGCAATGACAGAGCGAATCATGGGGTCCTCCCAATCGAACGGAGGTTCGGTCACCCCCAGATTCCCACGCCAGGGACCTCCGACTCAAACAGCATCTGACCGAGGAGATCAGGCCCCGGGCCTGTCTCCAATCAGGTAGTCCTCCACGCAGAAGATCGAGAAAACGCCCGGCCGGTGGTAGAGTCGGCCTCGCCATGGAAGCGAGAGTTGAGGAGGTGGCCTCCGATGAGCGCGACCGAGCACAAGGGGTGGCTGATCGAGTCACAATCCTATGAATCGGACAGCAATCGTTGGTGTCCCCGGGCGCTGGTGAGCGTCTTCGACGGCGGCAGGGCCTACACGCACACCCTGCTGGCATTGCTGAGTGTCACGTTCGACGCCGCGCCGGACGCCGATGACTACGCCGTCAAGATGGCGAAGACGTGGATCGAGGACAGAGACTCAGGCGGCCGGGCCTGGCTCGGCTAGTAGAGGTGGCATGCCACCGTGTGACCAGGAACGAGCGCCTTCTCTTCCGGCTCGATCTCTGAGCAGTGTGGCATCACGAAGGGGCAGCGGGGATGAAAGCGGCAGCCCGAGGGGGGATTGATCGGAGAGGGGACTTCCCCAGACAGAATGATCTCCTCGCGCACGATGTCCGGGTGGGCCGGGAGGGCGGCCGAGAAGAGGGCCTTGGTGTAGGGGTGCGCCGGATTCTTGAACAGCTCCTCGGTCTTGGCCCGTTCCACGATTTTACCCAGGTACATGACCGCGACTTCATGGGCCATGTAGCGGGTCGTCGCCAGATGGTGGGCAATGAGCAAATAGCTCACGCCATATTGCTTCTGGAGATCTACGAGCAAGTTCATGATCTGCGCTCGGATTGAAACGTCCAGCGCCGAGACCGGCTCGTCCAGGATGATGAGCTTCGGATCCGACACGAGGGCGCTCGCCACGGCAATGCGCTGACGCTGCCCACCGCTGAACTCGTGGGGGTAGAGCTTGGCCTGCTCCGGGCGCAGACCCACTCGGCTGAGGATTTCTGCGACGCGGCCCTTGACCTCCTGAGCGGACACCCCCCGGTTCACCACCAGCGTCTCAGCCACGATCTCCTGCACCCGCATGCGAGGGCTCAGGGAGGACCAGGGGTCTTGGAAGACCGCCTGCACCCGCGTCCGGTACTCTTTCAACTCGTCGCCATTCAACGCATGGACATCTTTCCCGTCGACGA
>QHSM01000014.1 GCA_003221595.1 Candidatus Rokuibacteriota bacterium
TTCTACGTCGGCATGACGCGCGCGCGGCGCGAGCTGTTCCTCACGAACGCGGGGGACTACGGCGGCAGCCGTCAGCGCAAGACGAGCCTGTTCGTGCTGGAGGCCCTCGATCTACCCCGGGATGCGAGCCGGCCGTTCAAGATCCGCCCCGTCGAGGAGATCGAGCACCACGCCCCGCCGGCCGAGGTCGACGATCCGGTACTGCAGCCGCTGCCGCCGGATGCGGAGCTGAACCTCAGCCACAAGCAGATCGACGACTATCAGACCTGTCCGCTCAAGTACTTCAACGTCCACGTCCGGCGCATTCCCATCCGGCGCCATCACGCGGTCGCCTACGGCGCCGTCATGCACAAGGTCGTCGAGTACTACCTGCGCCGCCGGGTCGTCGGGAACTACACGCCGCTCGACGATCTGCTGGCCGTGTATGACCGCGCGTGGGCGGGTGAGGACATCATCCACGATCGCCCCGGCAGCCACGAGCCGGCCGAAGGCTTCCTGACCCGCGAGCACGAGGAGGCGCGCAAGGCGGCCGGCCGCGAGGCGCTCCGGCGCTTCTGGAATCACGAGGAGGCCGAGGGTACCAAGCCGAGCTGGGTGGAAAAAGAATTCGGCTTTGCGCTCGGCGCCGACCGGGTTCGCGGACGATACGACCGCGTGGACGAAGACCTCCTGGGCGCGATCATCGTCGACTACAAGACGACCGAGATCACGCGGCAGAAGGACGCCGACCGCCGCGTGGCGGAGAGCCTCCAGCTCAAGATGTACGCGCTGGCCTGGCGGGAGATGACGGGCACGCTGCCACAGCGGCTCGAGCTGCGCTTCATCGACTCGAACGTCGTGGGCCGCCACACGCCGACCGCGAGCGACCTCGAGAAGGCGGCCGACGCCGTCAAGAGGGCCGCCGCCGGTATCCGCGCGCGGCGCTTCGACGCCACGCCGTCGTGGGGCGCCTGCCGTAGCTGCGCCTACAACCAGATCTGCCCGTTCACCGCCACGAGGGATTGAGAGCCGTGAGCCGCCACGCCGGGCCGCCGCGCAGCGGCGAATCGCCGACGATCCCCGAGCCCACCTACGCCGAGCGCGCGCGGACGCTCGCGTACCTCGGGCGCAGCGGCGCGCTCGCCACTCTCTCGCGCAAGCACTCGGGTCACCCCTTCGCGTCGGTCATGCTCTACGCCCTCGACGCGCACGGCCAGCCGCTCCTTCTGATCAGCGCGATGGCGATGCACACCCAGAACCTCCAGGCTGATTCTCGGGCGAGCCTGCTCGTCACGCAGCCGGTCCCTCAGGGTGAGGAGCCGGGCGATCCGCTGGCCGCCGCGCGGCTCACGCTGATGGGCGAGGGGCGCGTGCTGTCAGGTGGCGAGGTCGCGGCGGCGCGCGAGGCCTATCTGGCCCGTCACGCGCGGGCCGCCTACTGGGTCGACTTCGACGACTTCAGCTTCTGGCGGCTCGACGTGGCCGACGTCTACTTCGTCGGCGGGTTCGCCGCGATGGACTGGGTGACCGCAGCCGCCTATCGCGAGGCGCGGCCGGATCCTCTGGCCGACGCCGCTACCGGCATTCTCGACCACATGAACCGCGATCACGCCGACGCGCTGATCGCCTACGCCCGCCACTTCGCCGGTGAAGTGGCCGACGAGGCGACGATGACCGCCGTCGATCGGCTGGGATTCCGGCTGCGGATCCGCAGCGGCGAACGGCTGCACGGCGTGCGGATCGCGTTTCCCCGCGAAGTGACGACGGCCGCCGACAGCCGCTCCGTCCTGATCGAGATGCTGGCTCAGGCCCGCGCCGCCACCTAGCGTCGCGTATCCGGCGGGTTCAGTGCCAGGCGCTCGCTTGACACGAGCCGCCGAGCCGAATACGTTGAGCGGCGCCGGCGCGTCCTCTCCCAGCGCCCCGGCGAGCCAGGAACGCAGGAGGTCGTCATGGTCCGTATTTCCGTCATGTACGCGACGTCGGAAGGCAAGAAGTTCGACCACGACTACTACGTCAGTCGCCACATGAAGCTCGTGCGCGAGCGCCTGAACAGCTTCGGGCTCGTCCGCACCGAGGTGGACAAGGGTCTGGGCGGCGGGGCACCCGGCGCACCGGCACCGTACGTGGCGATCGGGCACGTCTACTTCAACACGCTCAGCGACTTCCAGAAGGGGATGGGCCAGCACGGCAAGGAGCTCATGGGCGACGTCCCCAACTTCACCAACATCCAACCGCAGGTTCAGATCAGCGAGATCATCGGGTAAGCCATATGACCTACGACGTCATCGTCATCGGCGGCGGTAATGCGGCGATGTGCGCCGCGCACTCGGCGCAGGAGCACGGCGCGCGCGTGCTCGTGCTCGAGAAGGCGCCGGAAGCCTGGCGCGGCGGTAACGGGTTCTTCACCGCGGGCGGATTCCGGTTCGCCTTCAAGAGCTTCGAGGAGCTGTGCGACCTGGTCGGCGACCTCTCCGACGAGGAGAAGGCCTCGATGGAGGTCGACCCGTACACGGAGGAGCAGTTCTACGACGACCTCATGCGGGTCACCGAAGAGTGCTCCGATCCCGACATGGCGATGCAGCTCGTCCGCGAGTCGCTGCCGACGGTGCGCTGGATGCGCGATCGGGGGATCCGCTGGATCCCCATGTTCGGCCGGCAGGCCTACAAGGTCGGTGGGAAGTTCCGCTTCTGGGGCGGTCTCATCCTGGAAGCGGTCGGCGGCGGCCCCGGGCTCATCGACATGCACTACCAGGCGGCGACGAAGAACGGCATCGAGGTACGGTTCGAGACGAAGGCGACTCGACTGGTGACCGACGACCGCGGCGCCATCACCGGTGTCGTGGTGCGGACGCCGGCCGGCACCGAGACGATCGACACCGGCGCCGTCGTGCTCGCCTCCGGCGGCTTCGAGGCGAATCCCGAGATGCGCACGCGCTATCTCGGGCCCAACTGGGAGCTGGCGCGGGTCCGCGGCACTCCCTACAACACCGGCGACGGCATCCGCATGGCGCTCGAGATCGGCGCGCTGCCCTGGGGCCACTGGAGCGGCTGTCACTCCGTGCAGTGGGATCTGAACGCGCCGTGGCACGGCGACCGGAAGGTGGGCGACAACTTCCAGAAGCACTCCTATCCGCTCGGGCTCATCGTCAACCTCAAGGGTGAGCGCTTCGTCGACGAGGGCGCCGACTTCCGCAACTACACCTACGTGAAGTACGGGCGCGCCGTCATCGGGCAGCCGCGGCGGACCGCGTTCCAGGTCTTCGACCAGAAGGTCCTGCACAACCTGCGCGAGGAGTACCGGATCCGCGAGGTCACCAAGGCCGAGGACATGACGCTCGAGGGGCTGGCGCGAAGGCTCGAGATCGACGTCGACGGGTTCGTCGCGACGATTCGCGCCTACAACGCGTCACTCAAGACCGGCGAGTACAACCCGGCAGTCAAGGACGGCAAGGCGACGCACGGGATCACGCCGCCCAAGTCGAACTGGGCGCTGCCGCTCGATACGCCGCCGTACGTGGGCTTTGCCGTGACGACGGGCATCACGTTCACCTTCGGCGGCCTCAAGATCACGGCGGACGGTCAGGTCATCGACTGCGAGCAGCGTCCGATCCCCGGGCTCTTCGCCGCCGGCGAGCTGGTGGGCGGGCTCTTCTATCACAACTATCCTGGAGGCGCGGGACTCATGGCGGGCGCCGTCTTCGGGCGGGTCGCGGGCCGGTCGGCCGCCGCCGCGGGCCGGAAGGGGTCGAAGCGCTAGAGCTCGCTCGCGGCCTCCGGATAGCGCGCCCGCATCGCGGCATAGACCGCGTCGAGGAACCACTCCGGGAGTAGCACGCGATATCGGGCCAGGAAGCGCTCGAACTGGGCGTCGAGGACGTACGTGACGCCGTAGTCCTCCGCGTGGCGACACGAGCGGCCGTACGCCTGCACCAGCGCCTTCGCCGTCTCGAGCGCGTACCAGCGGGGATCGCGGGCCTGCCGGGCGGCCGTCCACGGATCGCCCAGGTCCGGGTAGGGCATCTTCGTCACCACCTGGAAGCGGAGAAAGTCGTCCGGCAGATCCACGCCTTCCCGTAGCGACGGCGACACGAGCACCGTCGGCGCCGGCGACCTGCGGTGCAGCTCGAGAGCCCGCGCCTTCGCCCCGGCGGACTCGACCCAGATGATCCGGCGAGCCAGTGCCGGCCCGCGCGCGGTCAGATCGGCGACGAGCCGCCGGCCGGCGGCGTACGACGGCGCGTGAATCAGCCCTTTCTCGCGCGGGTGCTCGGCGAGGATCGCCGCGACCTCCGCGAACAGCGCCGGCTCCAGCCGGGCCAGCGTCGCCTTCGCGAGGGCGCCGACCGGGCGGTACTCGATCCGCCGCTGGGCGAGCGGAAACGGCGACTCGCTCGAGAACGAGCGGACGGCGGCCTCGTCGAGGCCCAGCGATTCGGCGAGCGCGCTCCGGTGGCCGAGGTAGGCCGACGAGAGCACCACCAGCTCCGCCGACTCGGTCAGGAGGTCGCGCGCCATCGACGTCACCGTGAGCGGGACCAGCTCGAGCGTGGCGCCGGGCTCCGGCGGATACCGCACCACCCACTCGCGATCCTCGGCGTCCACGAAGAACCGGATCCGCGCCAGGGCGGCCTCGAGCGTCTCGCGCTCGGCCAGAAGCTCCTGTTCCGCCCGCGAGGGCGGCATGCTCAGGAAGTGCTCGGGTGAGACGAAGGCGGGCCGCAGCCCCTCGAGGGCGCGATCCAGCGATTCGAGCTGACCCTCCATGCGCTCGAGGTGGTCGCCTAACAGATTCCGATAGTCCTCGGCGTCATCGAGGCGCGGGAGCGGCCCGCCGAACCACGCCGCGCTCTCCGCGGGCGGAAAGGCGACCGTGAAGACGTTGACGAGCTGCCCCTCGAGCCCGTGCGCCTCGTCGACGACGAGCAGGCGCCGCTTGCGGAGCTGCTCGGCGCGCCAGTACCTGAGCGTCGCGAAGTACGAGAGGTTGGTGCAGAACACCGGGCCGGCGAGCGCCGCGGCCTTCGCTCGCGCGTAGGGGCACTGACACGCGGGGCCGCGCGGCCGTCGGCACATGCCCCGCGAGGTCGGCACGGGCTCGTCCGGGTATCGCTCGCACCGATAGTTATCGCGGCCCTTGACGAGCTGCAGGTCGGCGCCGAACTCCCGCTCGTACTGATCTTGCAGAAGCTTCTGGGACGTCAGCAGGTAGGCGTCGCCGCTCCAGTGGGCGAGCGCCATCGCGATGTGGCTCTTGCCGACTCCGGGGGGCGCCTCGACGACGAAGACGCGCGGCGCCGCCGGGTCGTCGAGCGATTCGGCGATGGCGTCGGCCAGCGATGCCAGGAGCCGCGCCTGCTCCCGGCGCGGCGTGAAACCGGGGTGAAAGTGCCCGAGCAGATCGACGCGATCCATTACGCGTGCTGCGGCATGGTATCACGCTGGCTCTCACGGGTATGATCGGGGGCGTGCCCGACCGGGCTCGCGTGCTCCTCGAGTTCTCTGCCGGAGGCGTTGTCCTCGACGCGCAGGGCCGCGTGCTGCTCATCCGCGCGCGCGACCTGCGTGGGCAGCCCGTGTGGACGCTGCCGAAGGGCGCGCTCACGAAGGGCGAGACGAGCGCCGACGCGGCGCTGCGCGAGGTGCGCGAGGAGACCGGCTATCGATGCGAGCTGGAGCGGGAGCTCCCCCCCGTGACCTACTGGTTTCGCCGCGACGGCCGTCAGGTGAAGAAGACGGTCCGCTGGTTCCTGATGCGGCCCCTCGAGAAGGCGGGCGACCACGATCACGAAGTCGACGAGGTCCTGTGGACCGACAAGGCGGACGCGCTCGCCCGCCTGCGCTATGATTCGGACCGGCGCCTGGTCGGCGCGGTCACCTGAGAGTCCACCAAGTCCGGGCGCGACCGGGAATCGGAGGACGACCAATGATCGCCGGCGCGATCGATATCAACGCGACCGCGCCCACGCCGGTCTGCCGAAGGGGACGATCACCGAATACGTCTTCCTGACACGCGCCGCCCCGAGCTTCGGCCTCAAGCCCGGCGACTTCCAGGTCGCGAACATCCCCGATCCGAAGGACATGGTTCCGAGTCTGATCGCGAAGGCGATCTGCTGGCTCGGGCGAAGGCGGCGCGCTAGCCGACGCACCGACTACTGGGGAAACAGCCGCTCACCGTTCTTCCAGGCGATCGACTCGGCGACATCGCGGGGGAGCTGGCCGAGCCATACCTGCACGGCGCGGTGGTAGTCGCGAATGACCTCCCAGCGCGACGTCACCCAGGTGTCGGTGCCGACCAGGAAACGGTCGGGATACTTCACGAAGAGCGCGCGCCACTCCGGATCGAGCGTGCCGCCCGGCGCGACGTCGGTGCGCAGCGCGAGCTCGACCCATAGCTTCGGAAATCGCTCGAGGAGCTTCCCGACGGTGACCGCCGAGGACGACATGCCGGCGTGGGCCCACAGGAAGCGTACCTTCGGATAGAGCGTCAGCAGCCGCTCGATCGCGACGTCATCGACGTGCGCCTGCATGAACAGGTCGCGCTCGCCCGCCAGCTCGGCGATCCGTTTGACGGTGGGGCCGCTCGCGTCGGCCGCGCCCAGGTGAAATTCGCCGATGCCCCGGTAGATGCCGCGCTTCAAGCGTTCCTCGATGTACGCCCGTACCCCCGGGTCGCTGTGCCAGCTTCCCATGTCGTCGCGCGTGCGGTAGGGCCGGAGAAACGGCACGATGCCCTTCGGAGCCTTCTCGTACAGCTTCAGCGTGCCATCGTCGGGCGTGCTCGAGACGATCGCCCGGCGCACGCCGGCGGCGGCGAGGATCGAGAGCGCGCGCTCGGGCGTGTAGGTGTCCCAGTCCGGGCGGCTGTAGTGAATGTGCGCGTCGAAGATCGGAAACTGGGCGGCGGCCGGGACCGCCGCCCCGAGGACGGTCGCGAGCGCGAGCCACCGGAGTCGTTGCATCCCGGGATCCTGTCACGCTGCGGACGACGGACGGCAGACGCGACAGGGCCGGTAGCCCACGCCGGCCGCGTCCTCGATCGAGGCGAAGACCACCCGATTCGCCTCCCTCACCCGCTGCTCGTGCGCGCAGCCGCGCCGGCAGACGATCCGCGTGGACGTGCAGCCGATGATCGCCGGCGTCGAGCGCTCGAGCCGCAAGAGCTGGGTCTTCATCTCGCCGCCGAAGGCGTAGTGGCCCCACGTCCCGTCGCCGCGGATGATGCGGTGGCAGGGGACGATCACCGGCACCGGATTGGCGCCGAGCGCGTTCCCGACCGCGCGCGCGGCGCGGGGATGACCCACCCGTCGGGCGAGCGCCGCGTACGAGTCGACTTCGCCGAACCGAATGCGACTGGCCTCCGCGAGCACGCGGGCCTGGAAGTCGTGCACGCCCGTGAGATCGACCGGCACCGTGAAGAACGTCCGGTGACCGGCGAGATATTCGCGCAGCTCCCGCCCGGCGCGCTCGGCGTGCGCACGAGCCCGGGCGGACGGGCCGTGAAAGCCGCGCCCGGGGTGGAGACGCACGACGCCGCGGTCGGTCGCCTCGATCCTGAACTTCCCGGCCAGCCCTTCGAGGTCCACGCGCTCGGCCCGGAGAACGCGCAGCACTCGCGACGCGAGCGCCCGCGGCGCCTCGGGAGCGAAGAACTCCTCGAGCATCCGGTCGATTCGATCCATGTCTCATTCCTCCAGTGCGTGCTTGAGGATCGCCTTGCCCCGGGCGAGCTGACTCTTGACCGTGTTGACCGAGATTCCCCTGATGGCCGCGAGCTCGCGATACGAGAGCCCGTTCACGTAATGGAGCGCCAGCAGCACGCGCGCCTCGCGGGGCACCGCGGCGAGCGCCCGCGCCAGGTCCGCCCGCTCGACCTGCGTTCCTGCGCGCCCGGGCGCAAGGGGCTCGGGCAGAACCCGGCGCCGTCGCCTCAGCTCATCGATGCAAACGTTCGTCAGCACGCGATAGAGCCACGTCGACAGGGCCCAGCGGGGCGCATAGGACTCTCGGGCCTCGAACGCTTTGAGCAGGGCCCTCTGGACCGCGTCCTCGGCGTCGGCGCGGTTGCCGAGAAGCCGGTACGCGACCGTGTAGAGCCGGGCCGCGTACTCCTCGCTCGCGCGGGCGAACGTACGGGCGTCCATTTCGAAGAGTTATACGCGGGAGTGCCCCGGATGGGTGGAAGCCCGTCGAAGGGCCTCCCACACGCTGGCTGCCGTGAGCGGCACGCGTGAGACCTCGGCACCGCGGTCGGCCAGCGCGTCCTCGACCGCGTTGGCGATGGCCGGGACCGGCGAGATGATCCCGCTCTCGCCGACGCCCTTGATGCCCATCTCGTTGCGCGTGGACGGGAAATCGAGTGCGATGACCTCGAGGGACGGCACCTGGTCGGCCCTCGGGACGCCGTACTCCATGAGGGAGCCGGTCAGGAGCTGGCCGGCGCCGTCGTAGATGAGCTCCTCGGCCAGCGCCGCGCCGATGCCCTGGACGATCCCGCCGTGCAGCTGGCCCTCGACGACCATCGGATTGAGCGGGCGGCCGCAGTCGTGCACGGCCGCGTATCGCAGGAGCCGCGGCGAGCCCGTCTCGACGTCCACCTCGACGGCGCAGGCGTGCGCGCCGAACGCCCACGTGACCGTCTCGGGGCGAAAGAACGCGCAGGCGTGGAGCCCGGGCGTGCCCTCGCGCAGGAGCGTCGGGCTCCGGAGGGAGGCGCGCGCCAGCGCGCCGAGCTCGACTTGACGCTCGGCCAGGCCGGTGACGTGCGCGACGCCCCGCGCGAGCACGACGTCCGCCGGCGCGCATTCGAGCAGCTCGGCGGCCACCAGCCGGGCCTTGCGCGCCACCTCGCGCGAGGTGCGCTGCACGGCCGGTCCCGCCACCGCGGCGACGCGGCTCGCGATGGTCCCGTTGCCGTAGCCGAGGACGGCGGTGTCCCCGCCCACGACGACGACCCGGTCGGTGTCGACACCGAGCTCGGCGGCGCACACCTGGGCGAGCGTCGTCTCGTGCGCCTGCCCCTGCGAGGACACACCTATCTGCAGATAGACCATTCCGCTCGGATCGATCCGGACGTCCGCGCCCTCGAACGGGCCGATGCCGGTGCCCTCCAGATAGGCCGACAGTCCGATGCCGATGGGCGTCGTCGAGGCATGGCGCGCCTGCTGCGCGATCCGCCACTCGCCGTATTCGAAGCGATCGAGCAGCCGGTCGAACGCGGCGCGATAGTCGGCCGGGTCGTAGACGATCGGCACGCCGTCGCGGTAGCGGAGTCCCGTCGCGAAGGGCATCTCGTCCGGGCGGATGAGATTGCGCCGGCGCAGCTCGGCCGGATCGAGGCGCACCACGCGGGCGGCGCGGTCGAGCAACCGATCGAGCACGTAGGCACCCTCGGGTCGTCCGGCGCCGCGATAGGCGGCGGTGAAGGACTTGTGCGTCACCACGTTCAACGCTGTGCCCCGCAGGTGGGCCACGCGGTAGGGACCGGGCAGGTGATTGATCGTGTTGAGAGTGATGACGTCGCCGAGCACCGGATAGGCGCCGCCGTCTCGCGTGAACGTCGTCTCGATCGCGGTGATCGTCCCGTCCTTCGTCACGCCGAGGCGCGCCTGGTGGCGCTGGTCGCGGTCCGCCGCCGTCGCCAGGAAGTGCTCGCGCCGCATCTCGATCCACTTCACCGATCGCCCGAGCCGGCGCGCGACCGCGGGAATCAGGACGTCTTCCGGATAGACGTGACCCTTGGCGCCGAAGCCGCCCCCGACGTCGGGCGCGATGACCCGCACCTGCTCCTCGGCGAGGCCGAGCGCCGCGGCGATGGCCGCTCGAACCGCGAACGGCACCTGCGTCGACGTCCACACGGTGAGCCGACCGTCGGGCGCGTCGGGCTGCGCCACGATGCCGCGAGGCTCGATCGGCATCGCGGCGACCCGGGGGACATTCAGCGCCGCCTCCACGATCGCGTGCGCCTGCGCGAAGCCGTGCGTCACGTCGCCGACCGCGGCCGTCGACGGGCCCGCGATGTTGTCGGGCCATTCGTCGAAGACCCGCGCCGCACCCGGCGCGAGCGCCGCCTCGACGGTCGCCGCTGCCGGCAGCACGGCGTATTCCACAACCACCGCGTCGGCGGCGTCGGCGGCGCCATACGCGTCGTCGGCGACTACCACGGCCACCGCCTCGCCGGCGTGGCGTACCTTCGGCCCGGCGATCGCGGGCCGGGTGTAGGC
The DNA here is from genome assembly GCA_003221595.1 of Candidatus Rokuibacteriota bacterium. Taxonomy (GTDB): domain Bacteria; phylum Methylomirabilota; class Methylomirabilia; order Rokubacteriales; family CSP1-6; genus AR31. Next base: position 10,203 of record QHSM01000014.1, read on the forward strand.
ACGGAGGAACCTCGGCGACGCCACGAGCGGAGGCACCGCGGCGACGCACTCCGGCAGATCGGCGATCGTGAGGACCGCGACGACGCCCGGAAGCGCCCGGGCCCGGCGCGCCTGCACCGCCAGGACGCGCGCGTGGGCGTGCGGGCTCCGCACGATCGCCGCGTGGACGAGGTCAGGCAGCCGCACGTCGTCCACAAAGCGGCCGCGGCCGGTGAGCAGGCGGCGATCTTCGCGGCGTTTGACGGGCAGTCCGATAGGCGCGGCCATCGTGTTGTGGCAGTATAGGCGCGGACCAGGAGGTCACACTTATGGACTACCGGCCGGTCGAGGGCTGGGGACGCCTGCCCGAGGGATGGTCGTTCGTGGAGGCGACGAGCGTCGGCGTGGACGCCAAGGACAACGTCTACGTCTTCAATCGCGGCGAGCATCCGGTCATCGTGTTCGATCGCGACGGGAATTTTCTCCGCTCGTGGGGCGAGGGCGTCTTCCGGCGGGCGCACGGGATCACGATCGGACCCGACGGGACGATGTGGCTCACCGACGACCTGCACCACACGGTCAGGCAGTTCACCCCCGAGGGCAAGCTGCTCCTGACGCTCGGCGACCCGGACAAGCCGTCGGCGCTGCACGGCGGCAAGCCCTTCAATCGCCCGACGCACGTGGCGCTCTGCCCGCGCACCGGCGACGTCTACGTCTCCGACGGCTACGGTAACTCCCGCGTTCACAAATACGATCCGAAGGGACGTCTGCTCTTCTCGTGGGGCGAGCCCGGCACCGATCCGGGATGCTTCAACATTCCGCACAACATCGCGACCGACGCCGAGGGGCGCGTGTACGTCGCGGACCGCGAGAATCACCGGGTCCAGGTGTTCGACGACAAGGGGCAATACCTCACCCAGCTCAACAACCTCTTCCGTCCCTGCGGGCTCTTCGCCGACCGGCGGAACGGCGGCCTCCTGTTCGTCGGCGAGCTGCCGCCGGATCTCGCGGTGAGCGCCGAGGTGCCCAATCTCGGCGCCCGCGTGAGCGTGGTGACCCTCAAGGGCGACCGGGTCGCCCGCGTCGGCGGCCGTTTCCGCGGCGACAAGCCGGGCGAGTTCATCGCGCCTCACGGCTGCGTGGTTGACTCGCGCGGTGACCTGTACGTGGCCGAGGTCTCGTGGACCGCGCGCGGCAAGTCGCTGAATCCGCCGCGCGAGATCCGGTCGCTGCAGAAGCTCGCGCGGGTATGACCCTGACGGCCGGTCGGCTTCTCGACGCGCTCGCCCGGTCGGCGGCCACCCGCTACGGGGGCGAGATCGTGTCCGAGCTCGAGCACGCGCTCCAGTGCGCCGAGCTCGCCCGCGAAGCCGGCGCCGATGAGGAGCTCCAGCTCGCGTGCCTGCTGCACGACGTGGGCCGCTTCGCGGTCGACCAATCGCTCGTCTCCGACACGACGGAGCGGACGGCCGTCGGGACCGGCGCGCGCGGGCATCACGAGGTCGGCGCCGACCTGCTCGCGCCCTGGGTGCCGGAGCGCGTGGCCTGGTGCGTGCGGATGCACGCCGACGCCAAGCGCTATCTCTGCGCGACCGAGCCTGCGTACGTCGAGCGCCTCTCGTCGATCTCCCGGCACACGCTCAGGCTGCAGGGAGGCGTCATGTCGGCGGACGACGCCGCGCGGTTCGCCGCGCATCCGTGGCTGCCGGACGCGCTGGCGCTGCGCCGGTGGGACGATCTGGCGAAGGTGAAGGGCACGCCGACGCGGTCGCTCGCCGACTGGGCGCCGGCGATCCGGCGCTACGTCCCATGAGCCTCCTGGGCGAGGCGGAGGTCGCGGAGGAGCTGGCCCGCACGCCGGGCTGGAAGCGGTCCGGCAAGGCGATCGAGCGGCTCTATCGCTTCCGTGATTTCCGCGAGGCGATGGTCTTCGTGAACTGGGTGGCGGCGATCGCCGAGCGCGCGAACCATCATCCCGACGTCACGATCCACTACAACGAGGTCACGGTCTCCGTGTGGACCCATTCCGACGGCGGAATCACGCCGAAGGACTTCTCGCTCGCCCGCTGGATCGACGCGCTGTAACTGCTCGAGCGCCGGCCTGGCCGGCGCTCGCCCCGATTTCGAGCTAGACGCGCGCCAGGAACGCCATGACAGGCGGTCGCGTCGGCGCCGGCTGGTAGCGGCACTTCAGATCCGTGCGCTCCAGAATCTCGACGTAGGTGCCCATCACCATGCGGTAGTAGTGCGGGTGGCGTCCGGCCGGCCCGCCGTTGTACTCGGTGAGGGCGTCCTTGATGTTCGGCTTGCGGGTCATGATGTCGCGGAGGTAGGCCATCGCGAACTGCGTGCTCACCGTGGGGATGGCCAGGTCACCGAGCTCGCGCGGGCCCTTGAGGTTGGGCCGCTTGAAGGGGCCGACGGTCGATTCGAACAGCGCCGCGGTTGAGGGCAGGGTCTGGTACAACCCGACCTCGCCGGCGCCGCCGACGGCGTCGTGCTTGAACTCCGACTCCACTTCCGCCTGCGCGAGTGCCAGGCAATGGTCGATCTTCGTGCGCTCGCTCTCCGCGAACAGCACTTCCGGAAAGCGCTGGAACGCCTTGATGGGCGCCACCGGATTCTTTTCGGCGATGTACGCGAGGATCGCCCGATTCAAACGCTCCGCATTGACCTCGCCCGCCACTGCCAGGACCTGGCGCGTCAGCATGACGCCACCAAGGGCCAGCACGCCAACCAGCGTCACGCTCGCAAGCACTTTGTTGATGCCCCGCATACAGCCCTCCTTCTAATTTCGCTTCGCGGCCTGCATCTTCGCTGTGTTTCTAGAGGAAGGTGAAAGTGAAGTAAAGGGAGTATTGCATACGCCGATGGACTACGCAACAGGATGGTGATCCGTTCCGGATATCCACAACCGGCGGGGGCAATGTGCGGGGGCCATGTGCTGCCGCCGGAATGCTGAAACGACGCAGAGTTATCGGGAAAGCGACGACGGAGTCAGCGCGGGCGCGGAGGGAGACGGCGAGGCGGAATCGTACGATGGAACTCGGTCGCGTCGTTGTCCATCTTGGCGCCGACGGCGGTGCCGCACTCGGAGCACACGTAGTCGTACTTGGTGCCGGACGGGAGCACCAGGAGGAGCTTTTTGCGCGCCGGTGTTGCGCGCCGGCAGCGCGGACAGAAGAGGCTCGTCGCCTCGAATTCCTCGAAGCTGTCCGGTGGCCGGGCCATCGTGCGAATTCTACACCGGGCCTATAATGCCGGCACGATGTTCCGGCCCCGCCTGGCGCTCAAGATCACCCTGCTGATCGTGGCGGTCATGATCGTCGGGTTCGGGGTCTCGACGATCGTGACGATCGAGCGTGAGTCGGCCGCGCTCGTCGAGCAGAACAAGCAGGCCATTCGGCGGCTCACCCAGGCGGTCGTGGCCAGCATCGAGGCGGCGATGCTCCAGGAGCGCCCCGACGTTACCCGCAGCCTCCTGCAGGAGCTGCGGGACCTGCGCGCGCAGCCGGCGGAATCCGCGTCGCCGCTCGAAGCGCTGACGATCTATCGCCGTAACGGGGTCGAGGCGTTCACCGACATGGCGACCGCCACCGAGGTGGCGCGCAACGCCGGGCTCTCCGCCGAGGTCATGAAGAACATCTCGAAGATGCAGCGAGCGCCCGGGAACACGATGACCGGCCCGCTCTTCACCCGGGCGATCGCAACTCTCAAGACGCAGGAATCCCTCGAGGTCGAGAACGGCGTCTCGCTCTTCACGCTCCACTATCCCGTCCTCAACAAGGAAAAGTGTCAGGGCTGTCACGGCAGTGACCATCAGGTGCGGGCGGTGGTCCGCGTCTCGACGTCGATGGAGCCGGTCTTCACCGAGGTCAGGCGCCTGCGCAACCGTCAGCTCATGATCGCCGCGCTGACGATCCTTTCGGCGGCGGCCGTCCTGACGATCGCCATGCGCTCCGTCGTCGTCCGCCCGATCGTGGCGCTCTCGGCGGTCGCCCGGCGGATCGGCGACGGCGACTTCCAGGCCCGCGCGCCGGCCGGCGCCCGGGACGAGATCGGCGAGCTGGGCGGGGCGTTCAACGAGATGACCTCGCGCCTGGCCCGGGCCCACACCGACCTCGAGGCCAAGAACACGGAGCTGGCGACCGCGCTCCAGAGCCTGCAGGAGTCGCGGCAGCGGCTCGAGCTTCTCGAGCAGCTCAAGGGCGAGCTGTCGAAATTCGTTCCCGACGCGGTCAAGAAGCTGCTCGAGCAGAACCCGAACGCGACCGAGCTCGAGAAGCGGACCGTCGAGGTCTCGGTGCTCTTCCTCGACATCGCCGGGTACACGAAGCTCTCCGAGCAGCTCGAGGCGAGACGGCTCAACCAGCTCGTGCAGACCTACTTCTCGAGCTTTCTGGAAATCATCCAGGGCCACCACGGCGACGTGAACGAGACGGCCGGCGACGGCCTGATGGTCATCTTCCAGTCCGAGCGCAGCTCGACCGACCACGCGCTGAACGCGACGCGGGCGGCGTTCGCCATCCACCAGCGCACGTCCAAGCTCGGCACCGGGACGGGGCAGCGGTGGACCTTTACCGCCACTGGCCCCACCACCAACGTCGCGGCGCGCTTCGCCGGCTCGGCCCAGGGCGGCGAGATCGTCGTCGGCCCCGTCACCGCTGGACGCATCCGCGCGTCGTTCGTGCTGGAGAGCGTCGGCGAGAAGACGTTCAAGAACGTCTCGCAGCCGATCCACGTCTACCGCGTCATCCCGCCCGGCATCTACGAGAAGATCGTCTAGGGTGGGCCCGCGGATCCGCGTCGGGATCTGCGCGTGGGCCGACCCGGCGCTCATCGAGGCCGGAACCTTCTACCCGCGGAAGTCGATGACGGCCGAGGCGCGACTCCGGTTCTACGCGGGTGTCTTCGACGTGGTCGAGGTGAACAGCTCCTACTACGCCATTCCGGATATCCGGAACACGGTGCGGTGGGTCGAGCGGACGCCGCCGGCCTTCCTTTTCCACGTCAAGGCGTACTCGCTGCTGACGGGCCATCACCCGCGGCCGGAGACCCTGCCGGCGGAGCTGACGGCGCTGCTGCCGCGACGCCCTCGGCAAACACGCCGCGGTGAGATCGACTCGTCGAGCTTCCCGCCCGAGGCGATCGATCGCGCCTTCGATCTCATGCGAACCGCCGTCCGGCCGATCGCCGAGGCCGGCAAGCTCGGCTACGTCCTGTTCCAGCTCGCGCCATGGGTCCACTTCGAGGCCGGCCGTCTCGAGTATCTGGCCTCGCTGCGGAACCGGCTGCCCGGGTGGACGATCGCGGTCGAGTTCCGCCACCGCTCGTGGCTGCCCGATCACGCCGCCGAGACGCTGCGGGCGCTGCGCGACGCGGGGCTGGCCCACGTGATCGTGGACGGTCCCGAAGGCCACGCCGTGCCGCGGGTGACGACCGTCACGGCGCCGACGGCTGTTTTCCGGATACACGGCCGCAACGCCCAGGGCTGGCTCCGGCAGCTCCGCGGGGAGGAGCCGGCGGTGCGGGAAAAATACGACTATCTCTACAGCGAGGGCGAGCTCCGGGAGCTCTTGCCCGAGATCGACGGCGTCGGCGCGGAGGCCGAGGAGGTCTTCATCTCCTTCAACAACAACAACCGCGACTACCCCGTCCGGAACGCTCTCATGCTGAAGCGGCTCCTCGGCCAGCCAACACCGTCCCAGGGCGCGACCGGCGATTTATTCGCCTGAGCCTCTGGTAGAATCAGATTCCCATGCCGGAGCTACAGCTTCGAGGCGGCGAGGTCGACGGGCTTCGCCTCCACTATGTGGTCGAGGGTCGCGGGCCCGCGGTCATCCTCGTGCACGGTCTGGGGGGCTTCGCGGAGACCTGGCGACACAACATCGGCGCGCTCGCCCGCCGCGCGACGGTCTACGCCGTCGACCTTCCCGGGTTCGGCGCTTCGGCCAAGCCGCGTTCGCGCTACCGGCTCGCGAATTTTGCCGGCGCGCTGCGCGGATTCATGGATGGGCTCGGGCTCGCGCAGGCGTCGCTGGTGGGCCACTCGCTCGGCGGCGCCGTCTCCGTCACGTACGCCTTGATGCATCCGTCCCGGGTCGAGCGGCTCGCGCTCGTCGGGGCCGTGGTTCCCGGCTGCGGCTATCGGCCGTCGTGGGTGTTCCGCTTCGTGGCGCTCCGCGGGCTCGGCGAGCTCGTCTCGAGCGTGGCGTGGGCCGGGCTCTACAAGGCGTGCCTGACTCGGTGCTTCCACGTGCCCGACCGCCGCGAGGTCGACTTCTTCGTCGACTATTGCTACGCGGCCCGTACCGAGCCGGACGCGCGCGCCGCGTACCTGACGACGCTTCGCGACGTGCGGATCGATCTGGAGGCCCACGCGCACGACTATCGCCGCGCGATGGCCACGCTCGAGCTTCCGGTGCTGCTCATTCACGGCCGGCAGGATTGCGTCGTACCGGCGTCGCACTGCGACGAGGTCGCCTCCGTGGTGTCGCACGCCGCGGTCCGCCGGGTCGACGCCTGCGGGCATTTCCCACAGATCGAGCACGCGGAGGCGGTGAACGGCTGGCTCGTGGACTTTCTGGTCGGGCGGCCGGCGCCTCGCTAGGGAGCATCCGATGGACGAGATCAGTCCTCAGGATCTGAAGGCGCGCCTGACCGGAAGCGACCGGCCGTTCCTGCTCGACGTGCGCCAGGACTGGGAGACGCGTCTCTGCCGGCTCGAGAACGCCGTCCACATCCCGATCGAGGAGATCGAGCTCCGCGCGGACGAGCTGAACGCCGACGACGAGATCGTCGTGTACTGCCATCAAGGCGTCCGGAGCGCAGCGGTCGCCGATTATCTGCGCCAGCGCGGCTTCAAGAACGTGAAGAACCTCCTCGGCGGGCTGGACTACTGGGCCCGAACGGTCGACCCGACGATGCGCCGCTACTAGTGGCGTCCCCGTTCACGATCCAACGGGCGGGGGACACCGTCTGGTGCACGCTCGATCGCCCGCCGCTCAACCTGTTCGAACCCGCCCTCATCCACGCCGTGCGTGAGTCGTTCGACGCGCTCGCCGCCGACCGCTCGACGCGCGTGGCGATCCTCGTCGGGGGCGGCCGCGCGTTCACGGCCGGCATGGACGTCCGCGTCCTGCGCGATCTCGACGTCGGCCGAGCGCGCGTGCTGATCAGCGAGCTCCATGACGCCATCGCCGCGGTTCACCGGGCACCGTTCCCGGTGATCGCGGCCGTGAACGGTGCGTGCCTCGGCGCCGGCTTCGAGCTGGCGCTGGCCTGCGACCTTCGGGTGGCGGCGGCCGGCGCCGTGTTCGGCCTGCCCGAAGTGCGCGTCGGAGTGCCCTCGGTCATCCAGGCGGCGCTCTTGCCCCCGATGATCGGGCCCGGCCGCGCCGCGGAGATGCTGCTGACCGGCGCGCCGATCACCGCGGCGACGGCGCTCGACTGGGGCCTCGTGAACCGCGTGGTGCCGGACGATCGGGTGCGCGCGGCGGCCGAGGAGCTGGCGACGACGATCTTGCAGGCCGGGCCCGACGCGATCCGGCTCCAGAAGGAGCTGATCGTGCGCTGGCGTGAGAGCGACCTCGCGAGCGCGGTGCGCTACGGGATCAACGCGTTCGCCACCGCCTACGCGACCGGCGAGCCGCGCGAGGGAATGACCGCCTACCTGGAGAAGCGCCGCCCGAACTTCAGATCGTGACGGGATGAAGGTCAAGACGATCACCATCGATCTCTGGGGCACGCTGCTCTTCGATCGGCCCGCCACCGACAACCGCTACAAGAAGCGCCGTCTCGCGGACCTCGAGTCGCTGCTGACGGCCGCGGGCATGCCGGTGTCGGCGGCGGCGCTCGATCGCGCCTACGACGAGTCGGGAACCTACCTCAGCCGGATCTGGGCCACCCAGCGTGACGTGCCGGTCGACGACCACATCCGCGCGATCCTCGCGGCGATCGATCCCGGCTTGCCGCAACGGCTCCCGCCGGCCCTCATGACCGCGCTGATCGACGCCTACTCGCGGCCCATTCTCGTCGTTCCGCCCGCCGTCGACGACACCGCGCTCGCAGCCCTGGAGACGCTCAAGGGCGGTGGCTACACGCTCGCGCTGATCTCGAACATCATGCGAACGCCCGGCGCGGCCCTTCGACGGCTGCTCGAGCAATTTCGGCTCCTCGGATACTTCCAGCACACGACCTTTTCCGACGAGGTGAGGATTCGAAAGCCGGCGCCGGAGATCTTTCACCTGACGATGCGTGCGGTCGCCGGCGACCCCGGAACATCCGTCCACGTCGGCGACGATCCGATCCTGGACGTGCAGGGTGCCCGTGCGGCGGGGATGCGGGTGATCCAGGTGGTCTCGTCGAGCGCGGCGCGCGGGCCGCGGCCCGACCTCACGATCTCGCGGCTGTCGGAATTGCCCGAAGCGATCGAGCAGCTGGAGTCGTGATCAGACGGTGTGCGTGGTCGTGACCTTTCCGGGGATGACGAGGCCGATCTCTTCGAAGTAGCGGCGGATCGGATCCGTGATGCGGTCGGCGTACGCCTCGAGCACGCGATACGAGATGCCGCGATGGTACGACGCGCTCCTGAAGTCGCCGTTCCGCCAGCCGAGAACCTTCGCGGCCCGGCTCTGGCGGTTGCGCAGCACGAGTCCGAACGTGCCGAGCCCGGAAACCCAGTGATCTGGATTGTGCAGATTGAGCTCCGAGCACAGGCCGGTCACTTGCCACTCCGGCGCGAATTCGGCCAGGGCGAGCTCGACCAGCCGCTGCACTTGTTCCGGGAGCAACATTCTGCCCTCCTAAAGGAGACCGCAACCGAAGGCACAGCAAGTCGAGTGCCACGGCGACCCGCAGCGCGATCTCGGGGTCGAAAATCCGAGGGTTTGGGCCGGCATCGGGGTGAGGGCTGCTCCCGTAAGTCCGTACGGTTTCGAGTCGCCGGTGTCAGCGTGCCACCGTTCCGCGGACACTTTGGCCCCTGGCGCATCGCGGCAACGGAGGTAAGATATCGGCCGATGGACGTGGCGGAGCTCAAGGCAAAGATCCGGGACATCAAGAACTTCCCGACCGAGGGGATCCTCTTCAAAGACATCACCACGCTCCTGAAGGACGGCCCCGCGTTCGGGTGCGTCGTCGACAGCCTCGCCGGCCGCTACCGGCAGGAGCGAGTGGACGTGGTGGTCGGAGTCGAGTCGCGGGGCTTCATCCTCGGTGGCGCGGTCGCCCATCAGCTGAACGCCGGCTTTGTTCCCGTTCGTAAGGTCGGCAAGCTTCCGGGCAAGACCATCGAGGTCGAGTACGAGCTCGAGTACGGCCGCGACGCGCTCGCGATGCACGAAGACGCGATCAAGGTCGGGCAGCGCGTCCTCGTGGTGGACGACCTGCTGGCCACCGGCGGCACGATGGCGGCGACGCTGCGCCTGATCGATCAGCTGGGCGGGCGCGTCGTGGGCGTCGCGTTCATGATCGAGCTCGCGTTCCTCCATGGCCGCGACAAGCTCAAGGAGCATCCGGTGCATTCGCTCATCGTCTATGAGTAGAATCTCGTCTATGACCAGGATCGCGGCCTGCGCCGTGGCGCTCCTGCTGGTCGGCGGGTGGGCCGCCGCGGCCCTCGCCGATGAGGCGAAAGCGCCGATCAACGCCGCCCTGCTCCTCAACGTGCTCGCGCCGATGTCGGAGTCGCGCGACGCAGCGTTCGACCGCGCCATGAAGGAGTCGAGTCCCCGGCAGATTCTCCCCGAGGGCCAGGTGCAGCCCGACGGGAGCGTGCGCTACGGCTCGACGGTGGTCACGGTGAGAAATCCGTGCCCGCCGGGGACGATGCACTACGAGCCGCCGCCTCTTCCGGGCCGCTTCCGGAAGTAGCCGGCCGTCTCACCGCATGCCCATCACCAACGTCGGCGTCGTCGGGTGCGGTCTCATGGGCTCCGGCATCGTGCAGGTCGCGGCCCAGGCCGGGTTCCAGATCCTCTTCGTCGAGGCCGATGACCAGCTGGTCAAGCGAGGGCTGGCGCGGCTGCACGAGACGCTCGAGGGGCTCGTCAGGCGCGGCAAGCTCGAGGCGCGCGACCGGGACGGCGCCGTCGCGCGCATCGCCGGCACGACCCGGCTCGAAGATCTGAAGTCGTCCGACCTCGTCGTCGAGGCGATGACCGAGAATCAGGCGCTGAAGAACGAGACCTTCGCGAAGCTCGACCGGATCTGCCCGCCGTCGACGATCCTGGCGTCGAACACCTCCTCGTGCAACGTTACCGCGATGGCGGCCGCGACCAGGCGCCCGGGCCAGGTGCTCGGTCTGCACTTCTTCAACCCGGTGCCGTTGATGAAGCTCGTCGAGGTCGTGCGCACCATCCTGACGGACGATGTGGCCGTGACCACCGCCCTCGAGTGGGTGCGGGCGGTCGGCAAGACACCGGTGCAGACGAAGGACTCGACCGCGTTCATCGTGAATCGTCTCCTGGTGCCGTACCTGCTCGACGCGATCCGTGTCTACGAGAGCGGGCTCGCGACGCTCGAGGACATCGACGCGGCGATGAAGCTCGGCTGCGGCTATCCGATGGGCCCCTTCACCCTGCTCGATCTCGTGGGGCTCGACACGGCCATGTACGTCGCGGAAGTGATGTTCGAGGAGTTCCGCGAGCCCCGCTACGCGCCGCCGCCGCTGCTCAAGCGGATGGTCATGGCCGGACAGCTCGGCCGGAAGACCAAGCAGGGCTTCTACCGCTACTCGGCTACGTAGCTCGTTCGCGGCGCGCGAGCGCGAGCGCGCCCCCCGCACCGACGATCAGCAACGGCAGCCCGACCCACCACCGCTGGCGCTCTTGTGCCCGCGCCCGCAGCGACTGAATGACCATCCGGTCGCCGGCGAGCAGCTCGGCGCGCCCGGCCAGGTACTGCCGTGCCCGCTCCTGCATCTCCTCCGACATCGGCCGGGTGCCCCACTGGGCCTCGCGCTGCATTACGCGGACGCGCTCGAGCTCGGCGAGGCTGCGCCGCGCGTCCTCGACGCTGTCCCGGTACGTCTCGCGCTCGTCGTCGTCCAGGAACAGCGCGCGGGCGGCGGGTATCGCCGCCTCGAGCCCGTCGAGCCACCAGTGGTCGATCTGGGGTGCGAGCGTCAGCAGGAGCCCGGCGAGCGCCGCCGCGGCGCACAGCGCGATCGCCACACCCCGGAGGGCACCGGGGCCGCGCTGCCGCGTCGCCCGTGCGAGCGCGCGCGCGGCGAGCCCGAGGCCGATGCCCGCCAGCACGACGCCGAACGCGACGACCACGGTGGCGCCGGTCGGCAGGTCCCAGGTCCACGCCGCCGCGAGCCCGCCGACGCTCACCAGCGCTCCGAGCGCCCATCCGAGGGCCAGCCGGCTCCGCACCGATCGCGCCAGCATCGCGGCGGCGGTCGCGGGCACCACCAGATAGGCGAAGACCAGCAGGACACCGGCGAGCCGCACCGAGCTCGTCACGACCACGCCGAACGACGCGTAGAACACGAAGTCCCACCGGCGCACCGCGCGCCGGGCGCCGGCGCCGTCCGGGTCGAAAGAGATGTCGAGAAGGGGCCGGCGGATGAGCCAGTGCAGCGCGCCGATCGGCGCGTAGAGGAGGGCCAGCGTGCCGACCTCGGCCGGCGTGACGGTGAGGATGCTTCCCACCAGGATCTGCTTGATGTGCTCGCCGCCCTGAGGCGCGCGGTCGACGGCGAGCACCGCCGCCGCGGCCGACACGGCGTAGACGATCCCGATGATCGCCTCCTGGGGCACGGGCGTGCGCCGCGCCCGGCTGCCGGCGAAGAGCGCGGCGCCACCGAGCGTGAAGGCGAGCGCGTACCCATAAGCGGCCTCGCTCTGGATCGGGTGGCCGGCGAGAAACGCGACGGTCACGCCGAGCGCCGCCACCTGAGCGAGCGCCAGGTCCACGAAGATGACGCCGCGCGCGAGCACGTGGAGCCCGAGGTAGACGTGGATCGCCGTCAGGACCAGGCAGGCCAGCAACGGCGCCCAGAGGAGCTCCACCATCACGCCGTCCTCACCGGGCGCCGGTCAGCGTCCGGGTGAGGCGACGAACGTTGACCTCGAACAGAGTCGGGTAATCGCGCGCCTCCGGATCGCCGCCCACCGACGGGATGAGCGTCACGAGGCGCGCGCCGCTCCGCGCGGCCACCTGGCTCGCGATCGAAGCGTTTGCCGACGGCTCGGCGATCACGAGCCTCACGCCGGTCTCCTTCATGCGCGCGGTCAGCTCGGCGAGCGACGCCGCCGACGGCGGGACGCCGGGCGCCGGCTCGATCGTCGCGACGACGACGAGGCCGAAGCGGCGTGCGAAGTAGGGCCAGCTGTCGTGATAGGCCACGACGCGCGCGCCTCGATAGGGCGCCAGGTTCTCCGTCCATCGCGCCAGGTCCGCGTCGAGCCGCGCCAGCAGGCGGGATCGGTTTCGCGCGAAGGCCTCGCGCTCGCCGGACGCGAGCCGGGCGAGCGCGTCCGCGATCGCCTGTGTCATCGGGCGGGCGTTCATCGGGTCGAGCCAGTAGTGCGGGTTGCCGAACCCGTGGACGTGGACGCCGCGCTCGTTCCGGACGCGCGGCGTCTGGGATTGGAGCACGTCGATCCCCCGGGAAAGGTCGACATCGCTCGGCCCACCGGGAGCGAATCGAGGATCGTTCACGGCGCCGCGAACGCGAGCGAGCCACGGCTCGTGGTCGAGACCGATCCGTACCAGCAAGGCCGCCGACCTGAGCCTGGCGAGCTGACCGGGCGTGATTTCTACCGCGTGGGGATCGTGAAGCGGTGGAGCCAGGCTCTCGACCACGACGCGCTCGCCGCCCACCGCGGCGACGAGCGCCTTGAGGTCCGTCGAGGTCGTCACCACGTCGATCACGTCACCGCCCCGCTGGGCGAGGCGGAGGCCGTCCGGCGCCGCCGCGCCCCACGCGGGAACGGCGGCAACCAGGACGAGGCCGAGCGCCCGCAGCAACTACGACTTCTTGGTGAAGATCGACTTCGGAATCATGCAGTGAACACCCTTGCGGACGTCCACCACCTGCGTCACGCGGCAGTCGGCCGCCATCGACGCCAGGGAGTACGCCTCGTAGCGGCTCATCGGCACGACCTTCTGCTGCTCCAGGAAGTCCACGGCCTCGCGGACCGCGTTGACCATGGCCTTGTTGAGATCCTCGTCGAATCCCATGGCGATCCAGTGGGTCTTCGTCTCCACCCGCGGCCACTCGAGCTTCAAGTCCTTGCGGACCATCAGCTGCATCGCGATCTCGCGGTAGGAGCACTCGAGCGCGGTGAGGTTCACCTCACCGTTGCCCTGCCGGCAATGAGAGTCGCCGGTCCAGACGAGCCCGCCCTTCAGGAAGATCGGAATGAAGATCGTGGCGCCTTCCTGGAGCTCGTTGATGTCCATGTTCGAGCCGTTCTTCCACGGCCGCAGCGTCGAGACCGGGGCCATGGAGTCGGTCGAGCCGCCCTTGCGCGCAGACGGATCGTTGGGGTCGATCCCCACCGCCAGCGTGCCCGGAAACGGCCGTAGATCGAGGGTGATGCCGGGCTTGAACTCCGCCTGGCGCTTCTTGAGATCGAGCGTGAAGAACTTGATGAACCCGTCGGGCATCTCCGGGGCCAGCGCTCCGATCGTCGGGAAGTCCTTGCCGGGCAGGTTGAAGTTGATGCCGAACGCCTTCGGGACGATCTTGACGATCCGGATCTCCATCACGTCGCCGGGCTCGGCGCCGTTGACGTAGATCGGACCTGTCATCGAGTGCGGCCCGCCGCCCGGGTTCGCCCGGCGCAGCGCGACGATCTCGTCCATGGTGATCCCGGGGCGGACCTTGTCGTGCGAATGCATCATCGTCTCGACCGCGACGATGTCTCCCGAATCGACGGTGAGCTTCGGCGGCTCCTTCGGGTCGAGCCAGCCCCACTGCACTGTCTCGAGAGTAGCCGCCAGCATGTGGCGCTTACCCACGACGAGCGGCGTCGAGCTCTTCTTCGCGTCGCTCGCCGGCTGCGCCAGCACGTAGAACGCCGCCGAGCCGATCACGATCAGGGTGGTGAGAGCCGTGACGATACGTCTCTTCGTGTTCACCATCGCCATTGCGCGCCTCCTTTGGAGAGCGGGGGCCGAGGAACGCGCAATGATCGGGCAGAAGCGCTGGAATCGTCAAGCGCGCCGGCCGCCGGCGCGCGAGGTGCCGAACGCGATCGGGGCGAGAAGCCGGCTCAGCGACCGAGCGCCGGGACGGTCCGGCGCTCGTCGACGGGCCGGCGCGTCGGCGTCGGCGCCGCGGGCGCCAGGCGCGTGTACCGGCTGCGCAGGCTGTCGAAGGCGCGCGAGTGCCACACGCCTTGACGATGCAGGCCGTAGCGCGCCACCAGCGAGAGGATGCGCAGACCGTAGACCGTCGAGTCGGTGAAGCTCGCGGAGGAGGCCTCCGGGAAATACCGCGTCGGTACCGCGATCTCCGCGATCCGGTAGCCCGACGCGACGACCTGCGCAACGATCTCCTGGTCGAAGATGAAGCCGTCCGAGTTCAGGGCCAGGTTGACGGTCTCCAGCACTTCGCGGCGGAAGGCGCGATAACCCGTGTGATACTCGGACAGCGACAGGCCGAACATCCGATTTTCGAGGCTCGTGAGGAAGCGGTTCGAGAAATACTTCCACCAGGGCATCCCCTGGGCCAGCGCCGAACCGCTCTTGAGTCGCGAGCCGAAGACGACGTCGGCCTCCCCACGGACGATCGGTTCAACGATCTGCGGAACCAGCCGCGGGTCGTACTGGTAGTCGGGGTGCACCATCACCACGATGTCGGCCCCCGCCCGCAGCGCCTCCGCGTAGCACGTTTTCTGGTTCGCGCCGTAACCGTAGTTGCGGTTGTGGACGAAGATCTCGAGGCCGAGCTGCCGCGCAACTTCGAGCGTCCCATCGGTGGAACCGTCGTCCACGAGGATCACGAGGCTGACGGTGTCCTTCGGCAGCTCCTCGTATGTCATGCGGAGCGTGCGCCCCGCGTTGTACGCCGGCATCACGACGACGACCTTGTCGTTTTGCATGGCGCCTCGCTATTGCACCGTCGATGCCAGATCGTCGGCCGTCGAGATCTCGCGCACTTGGAACGCGCGGCGAGATATCCGGATTTTCCGGCGACAAAAATTCGTCCCGGGGAGTGACCAGAAGTGTCATCAGCTTGCTGAGTCGCCGATAATGCTCTCGAGAGAGAATGGTCTCGAGAGAGTGAATCGGCGATGCGCGACGATTTCTACCTGACCGACGAGCAGCGCGCCATGCGGGATCTCGTCCGCGCGGTCGCGCGCGATCGGATCGCCCCTCAGGCCGCCCACGTCGACGAGACCGAAGCCTACCCCGCCGAGCAGATCGAGCTCCTGGGCAAGCAGGGTCTGATGGGTCTCTACATTCCGGAGGCCTACGGCGGGAGCGCGATGGGAACCCTCGCGTTCTGCATCGCCGTCGAGGAAATCGCGTGGGCGTGCGCGTCTACCGCCGTCGTCTACCTCGTTCAGTACGCGGGCGGCTGGCCGATCGTGGCGGCCGGGAGCGAGGCGCAGAAGCGCCGCTATCTCCCGCGCCTGGCGTCGGGCGAGATCACCGCGGCCTTCTCGGTCTCGGAGCCGGGTGCCGGCTCCGACGCCGCCTCGATCTCGACCCTGGCGGTCCGCAAGGGCGACCGCTACGTGCTGAACGGCACGAAGCTCTGGGTGAGCAACGGGAGCCAGGCGAAGGTCATCACGCTCTTCGCGACCGTCGACCGTGGGCGCGGCCGGCGGGGCGTGACCGCCTTTCTGGTCGAGCCGACGTTCCCCGGATTCTCCGTCGGCAAGCTCGAGCGGAAGATGGGGATCCGCGGTTCTCCGACCGTCGCCCTCCATCTGACCGACTGCGAGGTTCCCGTCGAGAACCGCCTGGGCGAGGAGGGGGAGGGCTTCAAGATCGCGCTTCGCGTCCTCGACGGCTCCCGCCCCGCGGTGGGCGCCCAGGCGGTGGGCATCGGCCAGGCTGCCCTCGACGCGGCGGTGGCCTACGCGAAGGAGCGCCAGCAATTCGGTCAGCCGATCGCCTCCTTTCAGGGCCTCCAGTTCATGCTGGCCGACATGGCGATGCAGGTCCACGGCGCGCGGCTTCTCGTCCATCACGCGGCCTCGCTCCTCGATCGGGGGGCTTCCCCGACGGCCCTCGAGTCGTCGATGGCCAAGTGCTTTGCCGCCGACGCGGCCATGAAGGTCACGACCGACGCGGTCCAGATCTTCGGCGGGTACGGATACACGCGCGAGTACCCTGTAGAGCGCTTCATGCGGGACGCGAAGATCACACAGATCTTCGAGGGCACGAACCAGATCCAGCGCATCGTCATCGCCCGCGAGCTCACGGGCCGGTAACGGCCCGGCTCCTCTCGCAGAGGCGGCACGGTTCCGGAAATTTGACGGCGGGGGACATCCTGGTGTTAGATGTCTAGACATCCTGACAACAGGAGGTTCACCCGGCGTGAACTATCGTCCCGGAATTCCTCGGTATCTCCAGATCGCCGACGCCATCCGAGCCAACCTGCGCGACGAGGGCGAGCGGATTTCCTCCGAGCACGAGCTTTGTGCGCGCTTCAAGGTGAGCCGGCCGACGATCCGACAGGCCCTGGACGTCCTCGTCCAGGAAGGGCGGCTCTACCGGCATGCCGGCCGGGGGACGTTCGCGACGCCGGCGGCCGGGGGGGACCGCAAGCTCAGGGTCATCGGCTCGGTCGGGGACATGATGGCGCTCGGCGACGAGACCGGGTTCAAGTTCGTGTCACGCGGCGTCGTGCTCCTGCCGGCCAACATCGCCCGGGCGCTTCGTATGCCGCCGCGCTCCTCGGCCCACTGCATCACCTTCGTCCGGATCGCCGAGACCGGCCCCTTCCAGCACGTGACCGCCTACATGCCGCTGTCGATCGGGGCCGCCGTGTCCGAGGAAGATCTGCAGAAGACTTCGCTGATCGGCGCCATCGAGCGGCATCTGGGCATGCCCATCAAGCTCATGGAGCAGGTCGTGGACGCGGCGCTCGCGCCGCGTCAGGTCGCCGAACTCTTACAAATACGCGCCCGCTCGCCCTTGCTCTTCTTCGAGCGCACCTACTTCGCGGCGAGCGGGGAGCCGGTCGAGTACACCAACACCTGGCAGACGAGCCGTCGATATCCCTATCGGATCGTCCTCTCGCGCTCGGACCGGCGGAACTAGCGCCTGCTCATGTCGTACCGGATCGGGTTCGACGTCGGCGGAACCTTCACCGACTTCGTGCTCCAGTCGCCGTCCGGTGAGCTGCGCGCCGCCAAGCGACTGACGACCTATCCGGATCCGTCCCAGGCGTGCCTGGCCGGCCTGGACGAGCTGATCGCGCAGAGCGGCGTGTCGTGGGCCGACGTGGCCCAGGCGATCCACGGCACCACGCTCGGCTCCAACATCGTCATCGAGCGCAAGGCGCGCGGCGTCGGGCTCCTCATGACGCGCGGCTTCCGCGACGTCCTCATCATCGGGCGCGAGCGGCGCTACCAGGTCTACGACCTCCAGATCGAGAAGCCGGCCCCGCTGATTCCGCGCCGGCTGATCGGCGAGGTGAGCGAGCGCGTTCTGGCCGACGGGTCGGTGCGAACGCCGCTCGAGGAGGCCGACGCCCGGCGGGTGATCCGTGAGCTGGTCGCCCGCGGGGTGACGACGCTCGCGGTGTGCCTGCTTCATTCATATCTGAATCCCGTTCACGAGCGGCGGCTGGCGGAGCTGGTCGCCGAGGAAGCGCCGCACGTCACGGTGACGCTGTCCCACGAGGTGGCGCCGACCTTTCGCGAATACGAGCGCGCGTCGACGACCGTCGTGAACGCCTATGTCATGACGGCCGTCGGGGAATATCTGCGCGGCCTCGCCGCCGCGACCGCCCGCCGCGGCTACCGCGGGCGGCTGTTCGTGATGCAGTCCTCCGGGGGCGTGGCGACCGCCGAGGCCATGCAGCGGCATCCCGTCCGGATGATCGAGTCCGGCCCCGCCGCCGGCGCGCTGATGGCGGCGGCCTACGGCGAGCTCACCGGACACGGTGACCTCATCGCCTTCGACATGGGCGGGACCACCGCGAAGCTCGCGCTGATCGAGCAGGGGCGGCCCGCCACGACGACCGCGTTCGAGCTGCACCGCGTGCGGAATGCGCCCGGCAGCGGGCTGCCGATGAACATCCAGGCGATCGATCTCGTCGAGATCGGCGCGGGCGGCGGGTCGATCGCGCACGCCCGGCTCGGCGTCATCGCGGTCGGCCCGGAGAGTGCCTCGTCGACGCCGGGCCCCGTCTGCTACGGGCGAGGCGGCGTCGAGCCGACGGTGACGGACGCCGACGTCGTCCTCGGCTACATCAATCCGGACTACTTCGCCGGCGGCTCGATGAGGCTGGAGGGCGGCGCGGCGGCGCGGGTGATCGAGGAGAAGATCGCGCGGCCGCTCGACCTGTCGCTCGAGGACGCGGCGTGGGGCATCCACGCGATCGTCAACACCAACATGGAGCTGGCCACGCGCATCGTGTCGATCGAGCGAGGCCGCGATCCCCGCGATCTCACCCTGGTCGCCTTCGGCGGCTCGGGCCCGGTCCACGGCTGCCGGCTCGCGCAGGCCCTCGGCATTCCCCGGGTGATTCTTCCGGCCTCCGCCGGCGTCACGGCGGCGATCGGGCTGCTCGCCGCCGAGGTGCGATTCGACGTCGCGCGAACCTTCGTCCGCCGGCTCGACGCCGTCGATCCCGATCACCTCACGACGATGTACACGGAGATGGCCGGGCAGGCGATCGAGGTCGTCCAGGAGTCGGCGGTCGCGGGGGAAGTGACGGTGGTGCGGTCGGCGGACGCGCGCTACGTCGGGCAGGGATACGAGGTCGCCGTGGCGGTCCCAGCCGGCCGTCTGGACACCGCCGCGCTCGCCCGGATGCGCGCGAGCTTCGACGACGTCTACGCCGCGCGGTACGGCTACGCGAGCCCCGAAGAGCCCGTCGAGGTCGTCACCTGGAAGCTCTCCGCCATCGGCGGCTCCCCACGGATCGCCCTGGCCAAGGCGGCCGCGCGCAGCGGCGAGGGAAGCCGCAAGGGCGCTCGCCGCGCTTACTTTCCGGAGACGCACGGCTACGCCGACACGCCCGTCTACGACCGGTACGCGCTGGCGCCGGGCACATCGCTCACCGGTCCGGCCATCGTCGAGGAGCGCGAGTCGACCACCGTGATTCCGCCGGGGGTGACGGCCACGGTGGACGAGTACGCGAACCTGCTCGCGGAGGTCGACCCGCGATGAGCGCACGGTCCGCGCTCGGCGTGGCGCTCGGGCTCCTGCTCGTTTCGGGCGCGGCCCAGGTAGGCGCCCAGCCGTCGGTGAAGATGGCCCGCATCGGCATCATCTCGGCCGGCGCGGATCCATCGCGGCCCGAGCCCCAGTGGTCGGCGTTCGTCGAAGTGCTGCGGGGACTGGGCTACGCGGAGGGCCGGAGCATCGTGATCGAGCGCCGCTTCGCCGCCGGCAAGTCCGAGCGACTCCGGGGCTTCGCTGCCGAGCTCGTCCGGCTCAACGTCGACGTCATCGTCGTGACCGGACCGCCTGAAGTCGAAGCGGCGCGCGGGGCGACGACGACGATTCCGATCGTCACGATCGAGGCGCCGGATCTGGTCGCCCGGGGGCTGGTCGCCAGCCTGGCGCGGCCGGGCGGCAATATCACGGGCCTGACGCTCGGCGCGCCCGGGGCCGGCGAGAAGTACGTGGAGCTGCTGCGCGAAGCGGTGCCGTCCGTCACGCGTATGGCGGTTCTCATCACCAGGCAGCCCGCTCCGGGCGTTCTCGAGGAGATGCGGGACAAGGCCAAGGCGCTGAACGTCGCGCTGCCGGCACCGACGTTCCTGCATGGTCCGGACGAATTCGACGCGGCGGTCGCCCGGGCGAAGCGTGACGGCGCGAGCGGCCTCATCTTTCCCAGCGCTGGCGTCACCGACCTCCATCGCCGACGTCTTGTAGGCCTCGCGGCGAAGTACCGGGTGCCGGCAATCTACACGCAGAGAGAGAGTGTCGAGGCTGGCGGGCTCATGGCGTACGGGCCAAGCCTCGTCGATTTGCATCGGCGGGCCGCCGCGTTCGTGGACAAGATTCTCAAAGGGGCCAAGCCGGCCGACTTGCCCATGGAGCAGCCGACGAAATTCGACCTGCTCCTCAATCTCAGGACCGCCAAGGCGCTCGGCGTCGCGTTCCCGGCGACGCTGGTGGCTCGCGCCGATGAGGTCGTCCGGTGAAGCCGGGGCGGACGCTCGATCCGATCACCCTCGGCGTCGTCTGGGGCGCGCTCCAGTCGATCGCCGTCGAGATCGGGACCACCGTGCACCGGACGGCGTACTCCGAACAGGCGCGCGAAGGCCAGGACTTCTCGGTCGCGGTCTTCGATCCGGAGGGGCGCATGGTGGCCCAGGGCCCCTATTCGCCCGGCCACATGGGCGCGATGTCGTCGGCCGTCCGGAATGCGCTCGCGGCACATCCGCGCGAGACGCTGCGGCCGGGCGACGCCATCCTGCTCAACGATCCGCTCCTCGGCTCGGGGCATCTCCCCGACTTCTTCATCACCCAGCCCGCGTTCCACCAGGGCGCGCTCGTGGGCTTCGCCGTGAACATCCTCCACCACACCGACGTCGGTGGGTCTCGGCCGGGCAGTCAGGGCGTCGAAGGGATCTTCGACTACTTCCAGGAAGGGCTTCGCATTCCGCCGACCAAGGTCTGGCAGGAGTACCGCGAGCAGGAGGGCATCGTCGCGATCATCGGGGCGAACACGCGCACGCCCGACAAGGTCCTGGGCGACCTCCGCGCCCAGCGGAGCGCGCTACGCGTCGGCGAGCTCCGGCTCCAGGAGCTGGCGGCCCGCTACGGCCCGGACGTACTCCGCTCCGCCATGGACGAGATCGTCGCGCGGACCGAGGCGAGCATGCGGGCCGCCATCCGCGCGATCCCGGACGGCGTCTACCGGTTCGAGGACTTCCTGGACGACTATGGTCCGGGTACCGAGCCGCTCCGCGTCGCGGTCGCGGTGACGGTCGACGGAGACTCGATCCTCATCGACTATGATGGGTCGAGCCCTCAGACCGCGTCCGGCATGAATTCCTACATCAACTACACGCGCTCCTATTCCTACGCGGCGGTGAAGTGCCTGACCGACCCGCTGGGGCCGATGAACGAGGGCGCCTTGCGGCCGATCACCGTGAAGGCGCCGGCGGGCTCGTTCCTCAATCCCCGGCCGCCCGCTGGCGGGGGACCGCGCGCGATCATCTGTTACCGGACCTTCGAGTCCGTGCTGGGGGCGCTCGCCCCGGCGCTCCCCGACCGCGTGAGCGCCGCCGCGTCGCACATGGCCAACCCGACCTTCGGCGGCTGGGACCGGGCTCGCCG
Source organism: Candidatus Rokuibacteriota bacterium (assembly GCA_003221595.1). GTDB lineage: Bacteria > Methylomirabilota > Methylomirabilia > Rokubacteriales > CSP1-6 > AR31. The sequence continues at coordinate 31,617 of QHSM01000014.1, forward strand.
CCGGCGATTCGTCGCCTACGAGCTCGTGCTTTCCGGGACCGGCGCCCGCGCGACCCGGGACGGCTGCGAGGCGATGGCATGGGCGTTCAACGCCTCCAACATTCCGGTGGAGGCGCAGGAGGCCAACCAGCCGATGATCGTCGAGCGCTTCGAGCTGATCGGCGATTCGGGAGGCGCCGGCCGGTACCGCGGCGGCTGCGGGATCCGCCGCGATCTGCGGTTTCTCGCGGACGAGGGAAAGCTGACGAATCTCTCCGACCGGCAACGGTTCGCGCCGTACGGTCTCGGCGGCGGCAAGCCGGGCCGGCTCGGCCGCACCGTGCTGAACCCGGGGCCGGCGGAGGAGCTCGTCCACGGCAAGGCGTCGCGCGAGTTCGCCTACGGGGACGTGATCTCGTTCCAGCAGTCGGGCGCCGGCGGCTACGGCAATCCACTCGCGCGCGACCCGCGCCGTGTTCTCGAGGACGTGCTCGACGACTACGTGTCCGTCGAGGCCGCGCGCCGCGAGTACGGCGTCGTCATCGTCGCGCGCGGCGCCGATCTGTCGATCGACGAGCCGGCCACGGACGAGCTGCGCCGGGCGCTTCGGTCGTGATCACGTTCACCCCCGAGCAGGAGCAATTCCGAAAAGCGGTCGCCCGATTCGTCGACGCCGAGGTCGTGCCGGCGGCCGAGGCGATCGACGAGCGCGCCGAGTTTCCGACGAAGCTCTTCAAGCGAATCGGCGAGCTCGGCTACCTCGGACTCCGGTATCCGGAGGCGTACGGGGGCGCCGGCGCCGACATGGTGACGTACTGCCTCTTCGCCGAGGAGCTGGCGCGCGGCTCGCTGTCGGTGGCGGCGGCCGCCGCGATGCAGTCCTTGATGGGAACGCATTTCGTCTACAAGCACGGCTCCGAGGATCTCCGCCGCCGCTACCTCGTGCCGGCCCTCCGGGGCGATCTGATCGCGACCTTCGCGCTGACGGAGCCGAACGCCGGCTCCGACGTCGCCGCCATCACCACGCGGGCGGAGCGGCGGGGAGATCGCTACGTGCTGCGCGGAACGAAGACGTGGGTGACCAGTGCGCCGGTCGCCGATCTCCTGACCGTGGCCGCGAAGACGTCGGACGAGCGGGGCATGAAGAACATCGCGCTCTTCCTGCTGGACCGGAGCACGATGCGCGGCATCACGCTCGGTAAGGCGATCGACAAGATGTCGGTACGCGCCTCGGTCACCGGCGAGATCCTCCTCGAGGACGTCGAGGTGCCCGTCGAGCATCTCCTGGGCGGCGAGACCGGCGGCGTCGAGAAGATCGGCGGGATCCTCTCGGAGATCCGCGTGATGACGGCGGCGATCTCGGTGGGGCTCGCCCGCGCGGCATACGGGGCGGCCGTCCGCTACGCGCGCGAGCGCGTCGCCTTCGGCAAGCCGATCGCCGAGCATCAGGCCATCGGGTTCAAGCTGGCCGACATGCTGACGTCGCTCCACGCGGCGCTCCTCATGACGTACCAGGCGGCCGCCCGGCTCGACGCCGGCCGCGTCGTCACGCGCGAGGCCGCCATGACGAAGCTCTTCGCCTCGGAGACGGCGGTGCGGATCACCGACGAGGCGGCCCGGATCTTCGCGTCGTACGGCCTGGCCAACGAGTATCCGGTCCAGCGGTATTTCCGGGACGCGCGATTCCTCTTGCCCGGCGGCGGCACCTCCGAGATCCTGCGCGTCATCATCGGTCGCGATCTCGACTGGGACCGCGGCGCGGCGTTCGACTGACGGCGAGACGCCGGTCCAGAGGAACGAGACCGGAGGAGAGGGGCGATGCAGGCACGCGGGCGCTACTGGGAGGACTTCAAGGTCGGTGAGCAGCTCGTGACGGGCCGGCGCACGGTCGAGGGCGGTGACGTCTCGCGCTTCGCCGGGCTCTCGGGCGACTTCAATCCCCTGCACACCGACGAGGTGTTCGCGAAGCAGACGCCGTTCGGCGCCCGGGTCGCCCACGGTATCCTGACGCTGGCGGTCTCCAACGGCCAGCAGAACCTCGCGGGCTGGTTCGAGGGGACGGCGCTCGCGCTGCTGGGGCTCGACCGGGTCCGCTTCACGGCGCCGGTCAAGTTCGGCGACACGATCCACACGGAGATGACGGTGACCGAGGCGCGGGCCTCCTCCAAGCCCGACCGCGGCGTGGTCACCTTCGACGTGACGGTGCGAAACCAGCGGGGCGACGCGGTCTGCTCCTACGCGACGAGCGTGCTCATGCGGAGGCGGACGTGAGGAAGGTCGCGCTGGTCGGTGCCGGGGTCTCGAGATTCGGAGTGCGCAAGGCCAGCTATCGCGACCTGATCTGGGAAGCCGGCAAGGCGTGCTTCGACTCCATGCCGGCGGTGAAGCCGAGGGACGTGCAGGGGCTCGTGGTCGGCTCCGTCATGCCGGAGCGGACGGCCTTCCAGTCCCACATCGCGTCGATGGCCGCGGAGGCGCTCGGGATCCGGCCGAGCGCGCTCAGCGCCCGGACCGAGCACATGTGCGCCTCGGGGACCGTCGGTATCCGCTACGCGTACGCGTTCATCGCGGCCGGCCTCGCCGACCTCGTCATGGTGCTCGGCGTCGAGAAGCTGAATCAGCCGCGGGGCGACGAGGCGATCCTGAACATGGGCACCGGCGTGGACCGCGAGTGGGAGGCGGCGTTCGGGCTCACGGCGCCCCCCTGCTTCGCCCTGGCCGCCCAGCGGCACATGGCCGAGTACGGCACGACCGAGGAGCAGCTCGCCATGGTCGGCCTGAAGAATCACACGCACGCGTCGAAGAACCCGAACGCCCATTTCCAGAAGGGCGCGACGCTCGATCAGATCCTGTGCTCGCGGATGATCTCGACGCCGCTCAGGCTCTTCATGTGCTCGCCGATCACCGACGGCGCCGCCGCGGTGCTCGTCGCCTCCGAGGACCGCGCCCGTGACCTCACCGACCGACCGGTGTGGATCCGCGGCACCGGCCAGGCGCTCGACGGATTCCAGCTGACCTCGCTTCACGAGGATTACGCCCGGTGGCCCGCGCTCGAGCGCGCCGCGCAGAGCGCGTACCGCATGGCCGGCATCGCGCCCGCCGACGTGGACGTCGCCGAGGTCCACGACTGCTTCGCCATCGCCGAGCTGATCGCGTACGAGGAGCTCGGCTTCTGCCGGAAGGGCGAGGCGGGGCCGTTCGTCGCGGCGGGGCGGAGCGACTACGGCGGCGACGTGGTGGTGAACCCGCGGGGCGGGCTGATCGGCTGCGGCCATCCGCTCGGCGCCACCGGCGTCGCCCAGGCCGCGGAGGTGTTCGCGCAGCTGCGCGGCGAAGCCGGCGCGCGTCAGGTTCCCGACGCCAGGGTCGGCCTCACGCACAACAACAGCGGCATGGGCGAGCACGTGGTCATGATCTACGGGCGCGAGGCGTGATGGGCGAGCCATGAGCCTGAATCGGGTCGCCGTGCTCGGGCCCGGACGGATCGGGCGCCAGATCGCGCTCACCTTCGCGCTGGGCGGGTCGCCGGTGGCGCTGGTCGACCTCAAGGACCGGTCCGCCGGCGAGGCGGCCTCCGTGTTCGCCGACGCCCGACGGGAGATCGCGCGCGACCTGCGGCTCATGGCGGAGGAGGGAGTGATCTCCGCCGGAGAGATTCCCCCGACGCTCGCGCGGCTCGAGGACCGGCGAGGGCTCGACGGGCTCGAGGACTGCGGGTTCGTTCAAGAGGCGCTCCCCGAGCTGGTCGACCTCAAGCGCGATGTGCTCGCGCGCGTGTCGGCCCGCGTGGCGCCCGAGGCGATCATCGCGTCGACCAGCTCGACCATCTCGCCGGCGCATCTCGTCGGCGCCATCAGCGGCGGCGAGCGCTTTCTCGTCGTGCACTGGCTCAATCCCGCGCACATCATCCCGCTGGTCGAGGTGGTTGCCGGCCGGGCGACCGACGCCGGCGTCGTGGAGCGGACCGTTGCGCTGCTCGAGAAGCTCGGCAAGACCCCGGTGCGCTGCGCCGACTCACCCGGCTTCATCGGGCCAAGGATGCAGGCCCTGCTCATGAACGAGGCGGTGCGCCTGGTCGAGGAGGGCGTGGCGACGCCCGAGGACGTCGACCGCGCGTTCAAGGCCGGCATGGGGTTCCGCTACGCGACGGTCGGAATCTTCGAGTTCATCGACTGGGGCGGCGTGGACGTCCTGCACCGCGCCAGCCGGTTCCTGGCGACAGCCCTCGCCGACGATCGCTTCCGGCCCGCGCGGCTGGTCGAGGAGAAGATGGCGCGGAACGAGCTCGGATCGAAGACCGGCCGCGGGTTCTTCGACTACACCGGCGACCAGCGCGAGGCGTTCGAGAGCGCGAAGGTGCGGGCCCTGCTCCGGCAGCTCCGTCGCCACCGGAGTGCCTGACGTGCTCTACTTCCGCGCGACCGATCCGTTCCCGCTGGAGTCGGCGGATCACACCAAGCTCCACGAGTTCTACACGCGGCTCGCCGCCGGGCGCCTGGCGACCACGCGCTGCGGCGCGTGCGGGCGTCTGGCCTGGCCGCCGCGCGGGTTCTGCGGAGAATGCGGCTCCGACCGGTTCGACTGGACCGATCTGTCGGGCCTCGGGACGATCCACGCGTTCACCGTCCAGGAAGCGGGCCTGCCGGCCGGCTTCGACGGGCCGCGCGTCTTCGCGATCGTGAAGATCGACGGCCTGCGGGTCTTTTCGATCCTTGTCGACGCGGAGCCGTCGTCCATCGCCGTCGGGCAGCCCGTGCGCCTCGCGCCGCTGCGGGTCGCCGACGACCCCAGCGGGAGCCCGCGCTGGCTTCCGGCGTTTCGACCGGCATGAGGGTGCTCATCGCCAAGCCGGGGCTCGACGGACACGACCGCGGCGCGAAGGTCGTGGCTCACGCGCTTCGCGACGCGGGGATCGAGGTCATCTACTCCGGGCTCAAGCGGACGCCCGAGGAGATCGTCCAGGAAGCGATTCAGGAAGACGTCGATGTCGTCGGGCTCTCGATCCTGTCCGGCGCGCACATGCTGCTGGCGCGTCGCGTGCTCGACGGGCTCAGGGCACAGGACGCCGCCGACATCGCGGTGGTGGTGGGCGGCACCATTCCGCCGCGCGACGTCGAGTCCCTGAAGCGGCTGGGCGTGCAGGACGTCTTCCCGATGGGCACGCCGCTCCCCGAGATCGTGAAGGCGTTCCGTCGGGCCGAGCGCCCGGGAGGAGAGGGATGAAAGAGCTGCGAGCGCACGCCGGCTTTCCGATCGCGCCGGCTTACGGGCCCGAGGATCTCGCCGGCGTCGATTTCGAGCGCGACATCGGGCGACCCGGCGAGTACCCGTTCACGCGGGGCATTCACAAGCACATGTACCGGGAGCGCCTCTGGACGATGCGGCAATATATCGGATTCGGCACTCCGGAGGAAACTAATGCGCGTTTCAAATACTTGATGGCGCATGGACAAGACGCCCTAAATGTTGCTTTTGATCTTCCGACTCAACTCGGACTGGATTCGGATGATGCCAAGGCGGAAGGCGAAGTCGGCCGCGTCGGCATGGCGGTGGACACGCTCGCCGACATGGAGGCGGCCTTCGACGGGATCCCGCTCGACCGCGTGAGCGTGTCGCTCACCATCAACGGCATGGCGGCGCCGATCACCGCCATGTACTACGCGGTTGCCGAGAAGCAGGGCGCGGCGCCCGAGCGCGTCGTCACCACGCCCCAGAACGACATCCTCAAGGAGTTCATCGCGCGCGGAACCTGGATCTACCCGGTCGATCCCTCGCTGCGGCTCGTCGCCGACCTCATCGAGTTCTCGGCGCGGCACTACCCGCGCTCCAACCCGGTGTCGGTGTGCGGCTATCACATCCGCGAGGCCGGCTGCACCACGGCCCAGGAGATGGCGTACGGTCTCGCGATCGCCGCGGCGTACGTCGAGCTCATGCTGGCGCGGGGGATGGCGGTCGACGACTTCGCGCCGCGGATCTCGTTCAACTTCACCGCGTGGGGAAAGATCTTCGAGGAGGTGGCGAAGTTCCGGGCCGGCCGGCGCCTCTACGCGCGCATGCTGCGCGAGCGGTTCCAGGCGTCGAACCCGAGGTCGTGGATGTTCCGGAGTCTCATCGGCGGCGGCGGCTCCGCGTTCGCGGTGCAGGAGCCCGAGAACAACATCGTGCGCGGCGCTTACATCGCGCTCGCCGGGGCCCTCGCCGGCGCCCAGACGATGGCGCTGCCGACCTACGATGAGGCGTACACGATTCCGTCTCCGAAAGCCCAGCTCATCGCGCTCCGCACCATGCAGATCTGCGCCGAGGAGTCGGGCGCCGCCGACACGGCGGATCCGCTCGCCGGCTCATACTACGTGGAGGCCCTCACCACCGCGATGGAGAAGCAGATCCTGGACGAGCTGGCGCGCGTCGAGCGCATGGGCGGCATCGTCGAGGCCGTCAAGAGCGGCGCCGTCCAGGCCGAGGTGGCCCGCCAGGCGTACCTGTTCGAGCAGCGGATCGTGTCCGGGGAGATTCCGAAGGTCGCGGTCAACTGTCACGTCGGCGACCGACCCGCCGAGGCCGACCGGGACGTCGAGCTCTACTCGTTCGATCCGAGCGCGACCGAGGCTCAGGTGGCCAAGCTCGCGCGGATCCGTGCGGAGCGGGACGACGGCGTGGCCCGCGCCGCCCTCGACCGGCTCGCCGACGAGGCGCGCGGGAGCGCGAACCTCATGTACCCCATCATGGAGGCGGTCAAGGCGTACGCGACCCTCGGCGAGATGGCGCACGCCATGAAGCGTGTCTTCGGCGAGCACCAGGAGGCGGTGAGGCTCTGACGATGGCGCAGCCGTTCACCATCGTCGGCAAGTCCACCCCAAAACTCGATGGCCCGGACAAGGTGACGGGCCGCACGCGCTATCTCCACGACCTCGAGCTACCCCGCCTCGCGCACGGCAAGATCCTCCGGACCCGGCTTCCGCACGCGCGGATCGTCCGCCTCGACGCCAGCCGGGCCCGCGCGCGGGCCGGCGTGCTCGCGGTGGTGACCGGCGCCGACGTCCAGCAGCATCCCTTCGGCTTCGCCAAGGACCAGCTCGCCCTGAAACGCGGCAAGGTCCGCTGCATCCGCGACGAGGTCGCCGCGGTCGCCGCCGAGACGCCGGAGATCGCCGAGGAGGCGCTCGAGCTCATCGACGTCGAGTACGAGGAGCTGCCCGCGGTGTTCGATCCCCTGAAGGCCCTCGAGCCGGGCGCGCCGCTCGTTCACGAAGAGCTCACGACGAACCGCCATCATCTCCGCTACCAGTTCACTCACGGCGACGTGGACCGGGCGCTGGCCCAGGCGGCCGCCGTGGTCGAGGACACGTACCGGCTGGGCTTCGTGACGCCGGCCTGCATGGGCACGATGGTCGCGATCGCCGACTGGGACCCGGCCGGCAACTTGACGATGTGGACGACGACCCAGGTGCCGTTCATCTACCAGCGCGACCTGGGCGAGGCGCTGGGAATCGGCGGTGACCGCATCCGCGTGCTGCAACCCCCGGTCGGGGGCAACTTCGGCCGCGGCCTCGATCTCTACCCGATCGACGTCATCGCCGCGCTGCTCGCGCGCGCGGCGCGGCGCCCCGTGAAGATCGAGTTCGATCGGGTCGAGGAGTTCCTGGCCTGCCCCACGCGCGAGGCGTGCGCGATCTGGCTGCGCACCGCGGCCGATCGCGACGGACGGCTGCTGGCGCGCGACGCGCACGTGACGATCGACGGCGGCGCCTACACCTCCTGGGGCTCCACCACGCCCTACGTGATGCTCTCGACGGTGGCCGGGCTCTACCGGGTGCCGAACGTGCGCTTCGACACGACGATCGCCTACACGAACAACCCCTATTCGGGCTCGATGCGCGGCTACGGCAACCCCGAGTCCACGTTTGCGGTCGAGTCGCAGATGGACGACCTGGCCGACCGGCTCGGCATGGACCGGCTCGCGCTGCGACGGTTGAACGCGCCGAAGCCCGGCGACGTGAGCCCGCAGGGATTCGTCCTCACGTCGTTCGCGATGCGCGAGTGCCTCGACGCGGCGGCGGCGGAGATCGCGCGCAACCCGCCCCCGCCGACGCCCGGCTGGAAGCGCGGCGTAGGCTACGCGGGCATGTTCCACGTCGGCGGCGGCGCCCGGATCTACCGCTCGGACGGCTGCGGCGCGATCGTGAAGCTCGACGACTTCGGCAAGGTCACGCTGATCACCGGCGCGAGCGAGATCGGCCAGGGCTCGGAGACCGTGCTGGCGATGATCGTCGCCGAGACGCTGGGCGTGCCGCTCGCGCGCGTCGACGTGGTGAATTCCGACACCAGCATCCGCCCGTGGGACGTCGGGACGCACGCGAGCCGGACCACGTTCGTCGCCGGCAATGCCGCGCGGCAGGCGGCCGAGAAGGTGAGAACGCAGCTGCTCGACATGGCGGCCGCGCAGTTCGACGAGCCGGCGGCCGCCCTCGACGTGAAGGGCGGCTGGGTTTTCGCCCGGCGCGACCCGCAACGCCGGGTACAATACGAGGCCGTCGCCCGGGCCGGGCACTTCCGGGGCGGCGGGCGCATGCTGGTGGCCGAGGCGTTTTACGATCCGCCGACGACGATGCTCGACAAGGACTTCCAGGGGAACGTGTCCGCGGCGTACACCTCGGCGTTTCAGGCGGTGCTGGTCGACGTCGACCCGGAGATCGGCCGGGTCGTCGTTCGCAAGGTGGCGTCCGCTCACGACGTGGGCCGGGCGCTCAACCCGGCGGCCGCCGAGGGACAGGTGCACGGCGGTATCCACATGGGACTCGGCTACGCGCTCTCCGAGAGGCTCGTCGTCGAGCGGGGACAGGTGGTGACCCAGACCTTCATGGACTACGCGGTCCTCAAGGCCGACGACATGCCGGAGATCGAGGTCCGCCTGATCGAGTCCGTCGACGCCGAAGGACCGTTCGGCGCCAAGGGCCTCGGCGAGTCCGGCGTCATCCCCGTCGCGGCCGCGGTCCGCAACGCGATCAAGGACGCGACCGGCGTCCGATGCAACGAGTTGCCCGTCACACCCGAGCGCCTCCTGGCGGGGCTGGGGGCGGCGATCCGTGGTGGGAGTTGAGATGAAGCTCTTCGAAGGCGTTCGCGTCCTCGACCTCTCGCGCATGCTCGCGGGGCCGTACGGCTCGATGCTGCTGGCCGACCTGGGCGCCGAGGTGATCAAGATCGAGGATCCCGACGGCGGCGATCCGATGCGCATGATGGGACCGCCGTTCCTGCCCGACGGCGAGTCGGCGTACTTCCTGGCCATCAACCGGAACAAGAAATCGATCGCGCTCGACGTGTCCCGGGAGCGCGGCCGCGAGGTCCTCTACGACCTGGTTCGGCAGGCGGACATCGTCTGGGAGAATTTCCGGCCCGGCATCATGGAGCGTCTGGGTCTTTCGTACGCGAAGCTCTACTCGCTCAATCAGCGGATCATCGTCTGCGCCATCTCGGCGTACGGGCAGGAGGGGCCGTATCGCGAGTGGCCGGCGTTCGATCTCGCGCTGCAGGCCATGGGCGGCGCGATGTCGGTGACCGGCGAGCCGGGCGGGCGACCGGTCCGCATGGGACTCCCGATGGCCGACCTGGCCGGCGGGCTCTTCGGCGCCTTCGCGGTCGCCGGCGCCCTCTTTCGGCGCGAGCGCACGGGCGAGGGAGCGCTCATCGACCTCTCGCTCCTCGACTGCCAGGTCTCGCTGCTCACGTACATCGCGCAGTACTTCTGGACGAACGGGCGCGTCCCGATACCGCTCGGCTCCGGCCACGCCTCGGTCGTGCCGTACTCGGCGCTCCAGACGCGCGACGGGAATCTGATCGTCGCGATCTTCGCCGAGAAGTTCTGGGGCGCCTTCTGTCGCGCGGTCGAGCATCCGGAATGGGAGCGCGACCTCCGGTTCTCGACCAATCGCGACCGGGTGCTCCACCGCGACGTGCTGATGCCGCTGGTCGAGGCCTCCTTCCGGACCCGGACCACGGCGGACTGGCTCGAGCGATTGCAGAAGCACAGCGTGCCGGCGACCCCGATCCTGACCGTCGACCGCGTCCTGTCCGATCCGCAGGTGATCCAGCGCGGGATGGTCATCACCATGGATCATCCGCACTACGGCAAGACCCGGACGCTCGGCACCCCGGTCAAGATGGACGGCGCGATGGGGCTCGAGGTGACGCCGGCGCCGCGTCTGGGCCAGCAGACCAACGAGATCCTTACCGACATGCTCAAGTACTCGAACGTGAAGATCGCCGAGCTGCGCGCCACCGGAGCGATCGCGTGACCGGTCAGTGAACATCGCGATCCTCGGCGGGGGCAACGGAGCCTTCGCGACCGCCGCCGACCTCGCGCTCGCGGGCCACGCCGTGCGTCTCTGGAGCCGGTCGCCGGAGACGCTGGCGCCGCTGACCGGCGACTCCACGATCGCGCTGGCGGCCGAGGGGCGGCAGGGGAAGGCGCGTCTGTCGCTCGTCACGACCGACCTCGCGGCGGCCCTCGCCGGCACCGAGGTCGTGATCGCGCCGCTTCCCGCGACGGGCCACGACGACCTCGCCGGCCGCCTGGCGCCGCACGTGAACGCCGGTCAGATCCTCCTGCTCACCCCGGGAACGCTCGGCAGCTACGCGATGGCGCGCGCGCTCGCCCGCGCCGGCGCGAAGCTGCCGTTCGCGCTCGCCGAGACCGGGACGCTGCCGTACCTCGCGCGGAAGACCGGCGTCACGAGCGTCGCGGCGCCCGTTCGCGCGGCCAACCTCCCGCTCGGCGTCTTTCCGGCGTCGCGCGTCGAGCCGACGCGGGCGCGCCTGGCCGAGCTCTTTCCGTCCATCCGGCCGTGCGCCGACGCCCTCGACGCCGCGCTGACGAACGCGGGCCCGGTGATTCATCCGCCGCTCGTGCTCCTGAACGCGGGCCCGATCGACGGCGGGCGCTTCGACGTCCACGCCGCCGGCACCACGCCGAGCGTCCGCCGCCTCATCGACGCGGTCGACGCCGAGCGGGTCATGACGCGGCAGGGCTGGGACTACCCGGCGCCCCACTACGAGCTCGCCACGTACTACGACGAGGCGCGCGCCGCCGCGGGGCTCTACGGCGCGGGCGCCCGGGCGAAGCTCGTCGCGAGCGGCCTCTGGAGCGAGCTCCTCACGTTCGACCACCGGTACGTCACGGAGGACGTCGCCTTCGGCCTCACGCTCCTCGAGTCCGCCGCCCGCGCCGCGGGAGTCGAGACGCCGGCGATCTCGGGGCTCCTCCTGATCTTCCAGGCGCTGCTCGGGCGCGAGCTCTCCGGTCGGGGCCGGGCACTCGAGCACCTGGGCCTCGGCGATTTCAGCCGCCGCGAGATTCGCGCATTCCTGCGCGAGGGCTGGGAATCGCCGATGTGGGCGAAGGTGCTCCGCTGACCACGGCGGCCCTTGCTCACGTCGTCGTGAGCGGCCTGGCCACCGGTTCGATCTACGCGCTGATGGCGCTGAGCCTCGTCATCATCTACAACGCCACCCGCACGCTCAACTTCGCGCAGGGCGAGATGCTGATGATCTCGACGTTCGTCGGCTGGACGGCGCTCCAGCTGCTGCGGGCACCCTTGCTGGTGGCCCTGCTCGTCGCGGTCGTCGCGGCGGCGCTGCTGGCCTGGGTCCTCGAGCGGACGATCATCCGCCACGCGATCTCGGCGACCCACTTCGACGTGCTCATCATCACGCTCGGCCTGTCGCTGATGCTCCGCTCCGCGGCCGGGCTCCTCTGGACCCACGACGAGTTCCCGTTCCCGTCGTTCTTCGGGAGCCGGCCGCTCGGGGTGGGCGCGGTGCGGGTGGCGCCGGCCTCGCTCGGCATCATCGGCGCTTCGCTCGCGCTGATGCTCGCCCTCGGCGCGCTGTTCCGCTGGACGCGCCTGGGCCGCGCCATGCGCGCGGTCGCCCAGAACCAGCGGGCGGCGCGACTCATGGGCATCAGCGTCGAGCAGGTCTACTCCGCGTCGTGGATCCTCGCCGCCGCGGTGGGCGCCGTCGCGGGCGTGCTGATCGCGCCGGTGGTCTTCCTGTCGTCGCAGATGGGACTGGTCGCCATCAACGGGTTCACCGCCGCGGTGCTCGGTGGCTTCGGCTCGATGCCGGGCGCGGTCGTGGGGGGCATGGTCCTCGGCGTGCTCGAGAACCTGGCGCCGCTCTACCTGCCCGCGTCGATCAAGCACTCCGTGCCGTTCCTGGTGATGATCACGATTCTGATCGTCAGACCCGGCGGCCTGTTCGGCCGGGTCGCGCCGCGAAAAGTGTGATGCGCGCGGCCGCGCTCGGGAGCGGCGCCGTGGTCGTGCTGGGCTGGCCGTGGGCGGCGCCGCGCTACTTCGTCTTCCTGGCGAGCCTGATCGCGATCAACGCGATCGTGGCCATCGGGCTCAATCTCCTGACCGGCTACACCAACCAGCTCTCCTTCGGGCACGCCGGCTTCCTGGCGATCGGCGCCTACGCCGCGGCGCTCCTCACGATTCAGGCACCGCTCGTGCCCCTGCCGGCCACGCTCCTGGCGGCCGGGCTCGTGACGGCGGCGATGGGCCTGGCCCTCGGCGTGCCGTGTCTCCGGCTGGAAGGGCTCTACCTGGCGATGGCGACGCTCGCCTTCGGCTTCGTGGTGGTCGAGGCGATCCTGAACCTCGACTGGCTCACCCGCGGCAACGACGGTCTCCGCGTGCCGGCGGCGCGCATCGGGCCCTGGGCGCTGACGACCGACACCTCCCGCTACTACGTGGTCGTGACGGTCGCCGCGCTGCTGATCCTGGCGGCGCGCAACATCACGCGCACCCGGACGGGGCGCGCGCTCCTGGCGGTGCGCGAGAGCGAGATCGCCGCGCAGGCGAGCGGCGTGCACCTGGCCGCCTACAAGACGCTCGCCTTCGTCGTCTCGGCCTTCTACACGGGCGTGGCCGGCGGGCTATTCGCGCTGGTGGTCGGGTTCCTCTCGCCCGATTCCTTCGACGTGTTCCTGTCGGTCGACTTCGTGGCCATGATCATCGTCGGAGGACTGGGATCGATTCTCGGCTCGGTGATGGGCGCGGCCGTCATCACGACGCTCAACGACTCGCTGGCGGGGTTTCAGAGCTACCGGCCGCTGGTCTTCGGCGCGATCCTGATCGTGTCCATGCTGTTCATGCCGGGCGGCATCGCGAGCGCCCTGCAAAAGATCCAGCCCCGACAAGGAGACCGTGCATGATCACCCGCTCGATCCTTCTCTTCTTGCTGGTCGTCGCGCTGAGCGTGAGCCGGGCCGCCGCCGAGCCGGGCGTCAGCGACACCGAGATCGTGATCGGCGGCTCGAACTCGTTCTCGGGCCCGCTGGCCTACACGGGCGAGCAGATCACGAAATTCGGCGTGGACCTCTACCTCCGGGTGGTCAACGACGCCGGCGGCATCCACGGGCGGAAGGTCCGGACCATCTACTACGACGACGGCTACCGCCCTCAGGATTCGGTCGCCAACACCAAGAAGCTCGTCGAGCAGGACGGCGTGTTCGCGATCATCATCCCGCAGGGGTCACCGCCGGTGGTGGCGACGCTCGAGTACCTCGAGGAGCACAAGGTGCCGATGCTGTTCCCGTACCAGAGCTCGCCGGTGACGCGGGCCCGGCGCTACGTGTTCCAGGGCATGACGCTGAGCGACCGCTCGTCCCGGATGATGATCGACTATCTGGCCGGGACGCGGAAGTACAAGAAGTTCGCGGCCCTCTACCAGGACGACGAGTACGGGAAGTCGTTCCTGGCCGCGTTCGAAAAGGACCTCGGGCGGTTCGGGCTCAAGCTGACCGCCGCCGAGTCGGTCAAGCGGGGCGTCACCGACGTGAGCGCGCAGATCGCGAAGCTCCACGCGGCCCGGCCCGAGGTGACGTTCCTCGTGCTGGTGCCGGGGCCGGCCGCGCAGGCGCTGCGCGAGCGCCAGAAGATCGGCTGGACCGACACCCTCATGGTCTCCACCGGTCCGCTCACCGACGAGAAGTACCTGGCGCTCGCCACCGACGCCGCGAACGGAGTCGAGGGCTTGTCGCTGTGGCCCGATCCGGCGACCTCCGACCTCCCGGGCGTCAAGCTCTACCGGGCGTACATGGTGAAGTACTTTCCCAAGAACGAGCCGAACCGGTACTCGCTCGCGGGGTACTTCGCCGGGATGCTCTTCACCGAAGCCGCGATGCGCGCGGGACGCAATCTGACCCGGGAGTCCCTGATCACGGCGCTGGAATCCATCAAGGGATTCGAGAGCGGTATCCTTCCGCCGCTCACGATCGGCCGGGACCACGAGACGCAGAAGCAGGGGTTCTGGGTGCGCGTCGAGAAGGGACGCTTCACGCCGCTGACGGACTGGCTCAAGTCCGAGTAGGCGCGGTGCTCGAGGTCGACGATCTCTCGATCAGCTTCGGCGGCCTCGACGCGCTGAGCGGGCTCGGGTTCAGCGTCGCGGAGCGCGAGATCTTCGCGCTGATCGGCCCCAACGGCGCGGGCAAGTCGACCGTCTTCAACGTGATCACCGGGCTCTACCGGCCCTCCCGCGGGCGCGTCGTGCTCGCCGGCGAGGACCTGCTCGCGCTCGCGTCGCACCAGGTCGCCCGGCGCGGCGTCGCCCGCACCTTCCAGAACACCGAGGTCTTCCGCCGGCTGTCGGCCCTCGACAACGTCCTGGTCGGCCGTCACGCCCACCTGCGCGCGGGCGCCATTCGCGCCGCGTTGGGGCTGGGGGCGGTGAGACGGGAGGAGGCCGAAGCCCGCCGGTTCGCCCGGACCCTGCTGGCGCGATTCGGGCTCGAGGACGTCGCCGACACCGAGAGCGGCAGCCTTCCCCTCGGGCTTCAGAAGCGGCTCGAGATCGCGCGCGCGCTCGCCTCCGGGCCGCGCCTCGTGCTGCTCGACGAGCCGGCCGGCGGCCTCAACCAGACCGAGACGCAGACCCTGATGGAGATCATTCGCCGTCTCCGCGACGAGAGCGGCCTGACGATCGTGGTGGTCGAGCACGACATGGAGCTGGTCATGGGCATCTCCGACCGCGTGGCCGTTCTCGACCGCGGCCGCAAGATCGCCGAGGGCACGCCGCGTGAGATCGCGGCCGATGCCACGGTCGTCGAGGCGTACCTGGGAAGCGGGAGCGACGCGTGAGACCGGCCCTGGAGATCGACGATGTCGCCGTCTACTACGACAAGCGGCGGGCCCTCGAGGGCGTGACGCTGACGGTCGAGCGCGGGGAGATCGTCACCCTGCTGGGCGCGAACGGCGCGGGCAAGTCGACGACGCTGCGCGCCGTGTCGGGGCTCGTGCGAGCCGCGCGAGGACGTATCGTGTACGAGGGCCGCGACATCAGCCACGCGCCGGCCGACGCCATCGTGGCCGCCGGCGTCGGCCACGTCCCCGAGGGCCGCGAGATCTTCGGGGAATTCACGGTGCTGGAGAATCTTCTGGTCGGCGGGCACACCGTGCCGCGCCGCCAGATCGGGGAGCGGCTCGAGGAGGCCTTCCGGTTGTTTCCGGTGCTCCGGGAGCGCCGGCTTCAGGCGGCCGGCACCCTCTCCGGCGGCGAGCAGCAGATGCTCGCCATCGCCCGCGCCCTGATGCCCCGGCCGCGTCTGCTGTTGCTGGACGAGCCGTCGCTCGGCCTGGCGCCCTTGCTCTCGCGCGAGATCTTCGACGTGATCCGGCGCATCAACGCCGACGGCGTCTCCGTGCTGCTGGTCGAGCAGAACGCCCGCCGCGCCCTCGCGCTGGCGACCCGCGGCTACGTTCTCGAGACGGGCCGGCTGGTCGCGTCGGGGCCGAGCGCGGGGCTGGCGGCGGATCCGCGCGTCCGGCGCGCATACCTCGGCCTCGACGGCGCCCGCCGCGGCGCCGCCACCTAGCCGTCGCGCGGGCTTCTGGCGCGCCCCGTGCCCAGACGCTAGACTCGGTGACCGTGACGATGTGGCAGCCCGATCTCGAGGCGCTCGAGCGCGATTCCCTCGAGGGCATCGTCGTCGAGCGCATGCGCGCGACGCTGGCCCGCGTCCTGACCGAGCCGGCGTGGGCGCGGCGGCTTCCCGACGTCGATCCCCGGGACATCGTGGGGATCGAGGACTGGCGAAAGCTGCCGTTCCTCACCAAGGACGAGCTGCGAGACGCGTACCCGTACGGGCTCGCGTGCGGCCGCGCCGGCGGCTACGTGCGGATCCAGATGTCGAGCGGGACCACGGGGAACCCCATCCTGAATCCCTACACCGCCGCCGACGTGGCGCAATGGGGTGAGGTGATGGCGCGCTGCTACGTCACTGCGGGTGTCCGCCGGGACGACGTCATCCAGATCACGCCCTCGTTCGGCCTCTTCACGGGCGGCTTCGGCTTTCACTACGGCGCCGAGCGGCTCGGCGCGATGGTGATCCCGACGGGCGCGGGCCGCACGGCGCTGCAGCTGCGGCTCATGCGCGACCTCAAGACGACCGTCGTCGCCGCGATCGCCACGTATCCCTTGCGGCTGATCGAGGCGGCGCGCGAGGAGCGGTTCGACCTCGATTCGCTGTCGCTGCGCGTCGGCATCTTCGGCTCGGAGATGTGGTCCGACGAGCTGCGGGCGCGCATCGAGGCCGAGCTTCGCATCCGCACCTTCGACATCATCGGCATGACCGAGACCGGCGGGCCGGGGCTCGGCATCGACTGCGCGGCGCGCGCCGGCATCCACGTCTGGGAGGACCACTATCACCCGGAGATCGTCGATCCGGTGTCCGGCGCCGCCGTACCCGACGGGGCCGAGGGCGAGCTGGTGGTGTCGACCTTGACCCGCGAGGGGTTGCCGCTGGTGCGGTACCGGACTCACGACCTGACGCGCGTCGTCTCGCGCGCCCGCTGCGACTGCGGACGGACCGCGCTCAGGCTCGACCGGTTGCGCGGGCGGGTGGACGACATGGTGATCTACAAGGGCATCAACTTCTACCCGCGCCAGATCGAGACGACGATCCTCCGCCACGCCGGCGTCGGCCACGAGTACCAGATCGTGCTCGACTCGGAAGGCGGCGGCGAGCGCATGACCGTCCACGTCGAGACCGAGCCGGCGTGCGATCCGGCGGTCGCCGCGCGGATCCGGCGCGAGCTCTCCGAGCTCCTGGCGTTGAGCGCGGACGTCCGCCTCCGCGCGGCCGGCGAGATCGAGCGGCCGCAGGGCAAGGCGGTGCGCGTCGTCGATCGCCGTCTCCGGCAGTGAGCGCGCGGCGCCCGGAGCGCTGATGGCGGGTGGGCTCCTGGCCGGTATCACCGTGCTCAGCCTCGAGCAGGCGACGACGCTGCCGTTCCTGACCTATCGGCTCGCGTGCGACGGCGCGCGGGTCATCCGCATCGAGAACGCCGAGCGTCCGGATCCCAACCGGTTCGTCGGCCAGGACGTGCTCGGCGAGCCCGCCATGCGCAGCTACTTCCTGCCGAACAACTGCGGCAAGGAGGCGATCACGCTGAACCTCGGCCATCCCGACGGTCGGGCCCTGCTGCACGAGCTGATCGGGAAGCTGCGGGTGGACGTGTTCGCGTCCAATCAGCGCTCGCGCAGCTACGCCCGTCTCGGCATCGAGCCCGGCCAGCTCCGCGCCGTGAAGCCCGATCTGATCTGGCTCGGGATCACCGGGTTCGGCCCGGACCACGACGAGGCGGCGTACGATCCGGTGCTCCAGGCGCGCGCCGGCTTCATGGAGCTGACCGGTGACGCCGCCGGATTTCCGATGGCCTTCGGCCTGCCGATGGTGGACCTGGGCGCGGCGGAGCACGGCTACAGCGAGGTGGTCAAGGCCCTGTACCGCCGCGCCACGACGGGCGAGGGCGCGCGCATCGACGTGTCGATGCTGGCGAGCGCGGTGTCGTGGATGGTCGCGCCCCTGGCGCTGGCGGTGAGCCTCGGCGAGCCCGTCACGCGCAAGGGCAACCGCCACCAGTTCTTCGCCCCGGTCGACGTGCATCGCACGCGTGACGGCCACGTGTATCTGGCCGTGGGGAACGACCAGCAATGGGCGGCGCTGACGGCGCTCCCGCGCTTCGCG
The DNA here is from genome assembly GCA_003221595.1 of Candidatus Rokuibacteriota bacterium. GTDB lineage: Bacteria > Methylomirabilota > Methylomirabilia > Rokubacteriales > CSP1-6 > AR31. The sequence continues at coordinate 49,627 of QHSM01000014.1, forward strand.
GCCCTGTCGCGGCCCGAGTATTCCGCCAACGCCGGCCGCATCGCCGACGTGGAGCGTTTGGGCCGCGAGCTGGCCGCCTGCTTCGCCGATCTCATGACCGACGAGGCGCTCGAGTCGCTGCGTCGCGCCGGCGTCCCGGTGTCCCGCGTCAACACGCTCCGCGACGTGGTGGCGGATCCCCTCGTCGCCGAGCGGCTCGTCGTGGTCACGGACCCGCGGTCGGGCCTCCGGCTGACGCTGCCACGGTCACCGGCAGGTGACCCGCCCGCGCTGAGCTTTCCGCCACGGCTCGGCGAGCACAATGAGAAGATCTACGGCGGGGCGCTTGGCCTGTCGGCCGAGCGGCTCGCCGAGCTGCGGCGGCGGCAAATCGTCTGAGCGATCGCGGGGGGGTCGAGAGGAGGGCCACACGTGAACGACATCTTCTATCTCGCGGAAGACCAGCGGATGATCCGCGATCTGGCCCGAAAGGTCGCTCGCGACCGCATCGCGCCGAACGCCGCCCAGTACGACGAGACCGAGAGCTATCCGACCGAGTCGATGCGCGCGCTGGTCGA
>QHSM01000457.1 GCA_003221595.1 Candidatus Rokuibacteriota bacterium
GCCGACGATCTAGTCCGGCTCCATGCCGGCGCCGAGTATCTGGTCTACTTCATCGGCTTCACCCCCGGGCTCCCGTACATGACCGGCATGCCGGAGCGCATCAACATCCCGCGTCTGGACACGCCGCGCACCAAGACGCCGCCGGGCAGCGTCGGCATCGGCGGCATCCAGTGCTGCATCTACTCGGTCGAGAGCCCGGGCGGCTTCTGGATCCTCGGGCGCACGCCGCTCGCGCTCTACGCCCCCGACGCGGCGGAGCCGACGCTGCTGCGCGCCGGCGACCGGGTGCGCTTTCGGCGAATCGACCGCACCGAGTTCGACGCGATCAGCCGGGCGGTCGCCGCGCGGACCTACCGGC
>QHSM01000458.1 GCA_003221595.1 Candidatus Rokuibacteriota bacterium
GCCGCGCTCGAGTGCACGCTGATCGGCCCCCGGTTCGAGGTCGACGCCCCCGGCGCCATCGCGGTGACCGGAGCCGACATGCCGGTAACGGTGAACGGTGCGCAAGCGCCCCGTTGGGCCACGATCGCGCTGAACGCGGGCGACGTCGTGAAGCTCGGACCGGCGCGCGCCGGCGTGCGCTCGTACATCGCGCTCTCGGGCGGGCTCGACGTGCCGCTCGTGCTCGGATCGCGGTCCACGTACGTCCGCGGCCGCATGGGCGGGCTCGAGGGCCGCGCGCTTCGGAAGGGCGACGCGCTGCGGACGTTGCCGTCCGGTCCGGCGCGGCTCCGGCGCGTGGAGTCCCGCGCGGTGCCGGACTACCGCAGCACGCAGCCGATCCGTGTCGTCCTCGGGCCGCAAGACGATCGCTTCACCGACGCCGGAATCCGCGCGCTGCGCGACGGCTCCTACGAGGTGCTGCCGCAGTCGGACCGGATGGGCGCGCGCCTCTCCGGGCCCCGGATCGAGCACGCGCGGGGCCACGACATCATTTCCGACGGCATCGCGCTCGGATCCGTTCAGGTCCCGGGCGACGGACAGCCGATCGTCCTGCTCGTCGACCGGCAATCCACCGGCGGCTACACGAAGGTGGCGACGGTCTGTTCCTGCGACATTGGGCGCATCGGTCAGGCGAGACCGGGCCAGTCGCTCCGCTTCCAGGCGGTCGGCGTGGCCGAGGCGCACCGGCTTTTGCGCGAATCTGATGCGGTACTGGGAGCGGCGGTGAGAGAGGAGATCGCATGAGCGTGGACAAGGAGCTGAGCGAGTACACCGCGAAGACCGCGCGTTCGCGCACCCTGCATGAGGAGGCGCTGGCCGTCATGCCGGGCGGCAACAGCCGGACGACGACGTTCTTCGATCCTTACCCGTTCGCCATCCAGCGGGGCCAGGGCGCGCACGTCTGGGATGCCGACGGGGTCGATCGCCTGGACTTCAACGGCAACTACACGAGCCTGATCCTCGGTCACGCTCCGCCGGACGTCGTGAAGGCCGTGCAGGCGGCGGCCGAGAACGGCCTGTCCTTCCCGGGACCGACCGAGCACGAGGTACGCCTGGCCGAGATGCTGACTCGCCGCGTGCCGTCGGTGCAGGCGATCCGCTTCACCAACTCGGGCACCGAGGCCACGATGAACGCCGTGCGACTGGCGCGCGCGTTCACCGGTCGGCCGAAGATCGCGAAGTTCGAGGGCGCCTACCACGGCACCCACGACTGGGTGATGGTGAGCGTCAGCGGCGACGCCAAGGCGACGGGCAGCCGGAAGCGGCCCAAGGCGGTCGCGTGGTCGGCCGGCCTGCCGCCGGCGGTCCTCAAGCACGTCGTGGTGCTGCCCTGGAACGACGCGGACGCGTGCGCGGAGATCCTCGAGGAGGAAGCCTCGCAGCTCGCCTGCCTCATCGTGGACCCGATGATGTGCAACGCGGGCCTGCTGCCGCCGGCGGAAGGATTCCTGGCCCGGTTGCGCGAGATCACCGAGCGTCACGGGATCGTACTGATCTTCGACGAGGTCATCTCGTTCCGCACCGCGTGGGGCGGCGCGCAGGAGCGATTCGGCGTCCGGCCCGACCTCACGACCTTCGGCAAGATCATCGGCGGCGGCCTGCCGGTCGGGGCCTTCGGCGGGCGGCGCGACATCATGGACTTCTATGACCCGCGCAAGAGCGGCGCGCGGATCAGCCACGGCGGCACGTTCAACGCGAATCCGGTGACGATGGCGGCCGGGATCGCGACCCTGAACGCGCTCACGCCCGAGGCGTACGCGCGGCTCGACGCGCTGGGCGAGCGCCTGCGGGGCGGCGTCACGCGCCTCCTGGCGGCGACGCGGCGGCGGGGCCAGGTGACCGGCGTCGGCTCGCTGTTCTGGCTGCACTGGACGACGGAGTCGCTGAGCGACTACCGCTCGGCGAAGGCCAAGGAATCGGGAGCGGCGATGCGCGTGTTCCTCGGTCTCCTGAACGAGGGCATCCTGATGACCCAGCGCGGTCTCGGCGCCTGCTCCCTCGCGATGACGGACGAGGACGTCGACCGCTTCATCAACGCACTCGCGCGCGTGAACGCTCGCGCATAAGGAGCTTCGGCCATGGCAAAGTTCATCGACCTCAACTGCGACATGGGGGAGAGCTACGGTCGCTGGACGCTCGGGGCGGACGAGGAGATCATGCCCCACATCACGTCGGCCAACGTCGCCTGCGGGTTCCACGGCGGCGACCCGCACGTGATGCGCAAGTCGGTCGCGCTGGCGATCCGGCACGGCGTCGCCGTCGGCTCGCATCCCTCGCTGCCCGATCTGATGGGCTTCGGACGGCGGGTCATGGACGTCACGCCCCCGGAGCTGAAGGACTACCTCTGCTACCAGACCGGGGCGCTCCGCGAGTTCGTCCGGGCCGCCGGCAGCGAGCTCCAGCACACCAAGCCGCACGGCATCCTGTACTCGATGATCGAGAAGGACGAGCCCCTGGCGACCGCCGTGGGCGAGGCGGCGCGTGAGTCCGGTCGCGATTTCATCCTGATGGCGCTCGCGTCGGGTCACTACGATCGTCTCGCGCGCAAGATGGGCATCCGGGTCGCGTCCGAGGGGTTCGCCGATCGCGCGTACAACGTCGACCTCACGCTCGTCTCGCGCAAGCTCCCGGGCTCCCTGATCACCGATCCGCAGAAGGCCGCCGCCCAGGCCGTGAAGATGGCCATGGAGGGCAAGGTGCGCACGATCGACGGTGTCGAGATCGACATCTCCGTGCAGACCATCTGCTGCCACGGCGACACTCCCGGCGCGCAGAATATCGTCCGGGCCGTCCGGGAGGCGCTCGACCGCGCGGGTTGCCAGGTGAAGCCGCTTCGCGACTGGCTGCCCAAGGCTTGAGCGCGACGCCGCTCAAGCGCACGCCGCTCTACCAGGCGCACGTCAAGGCCGGCGCGCGCATGGTGCCGTTCGGGGGCTGGGAGATGCCGGTGCAGTACACCGGCATCATCGAGGAGCACCGGACGGTACGCGGCGCCGTCGGCCTCTTCGACGTGAGCCACATGGGCGAGTTCGAGATCGAGGGGCCCGGCGCCCTCGCCGCGCTCCAGCGTCTGACCAGCAACGACGTCGCGGCCCTGCCGGTGGGCCAGATCCACTACTCGCTCCTGTGCTATCCGAGCGGGACGATCGTCGACGACCTCACCGTCTACCGCATGGGTGACGCGCGCTATCTGCTCACGGTCAACGCGGGGAACATCGACAAGGACTGGGCCTGGGTCACGGAACAGACCCGCGACGTGAAGGACGCGCACTGGCGCAACGCCTCCGAGGGCACGGGGCTCATCGCGGTGCAGGGGCCGAAGGCCGAGACGCTCGTCGCCCGGCTGGCCGACCGCGATGTGACGCGGATCGGCTACTACCGGTTCGAGCGGGGCAGCGTGGCGGAAGTGCCGGCGATGATCTCGCGTACGGGCTACACCGGCGAGGACGGCTTCGAGCTGTACGCCCCCGCCGACCGGACCGAGCGCCTCTGGACCGCGCTCCTGGCCGCGGGTCGAGACGACGGCGCTGCCCCGATCGGGCTCGGCGCGCGGGACACCCTGCGGCTCGAGATGAAGTACGCGCTCTACGGCAACGACATCGACGAGACCACCAACGCGCTGGAAGCCGGGCTCGGCTGGGTCGTCAAGCCCGACAAGGGCGACTTCATCGGCCGCGAGGCGCTCGAGAAGATTCGCGCCGAGGGCGTGCAGCGAAAGCTCGTCGGCCTCGAGATGACCGAGCGCGCCGTCGCGCGCCACGGCTATCCCGTGCTGAAGGACGGCCGCGCGGTTGGCACCGTCACCTCGGGCTCGTACGGGCCCTCCGTCGACCGGTACATCGCGATGGCGTACGTGGAGACCGCGTTGGCGGGCGCCGGCACGGAGCTGGCCGTCGAGATCCGCGGCCAGGCGAAGCCGGCGCGCGTGGTCAAGACACCCTTCTACCCCTCACGAGTGAAGAAGGCATAGCCATGGCCAACGTCCCCGGCAATCTCAAATACACGCGCGAGCACGAGTGGGCAAAGCAGGAGGGCGACCGGGTCCGCGTGGGCATCACGGCCTACGCGCAGGAGCAGCTCGGCGACGTCGTCTTCGTCGAGCTGCCGAAGATCGGCGCGAAGGTGGCGGCCGCCAAGAACTTCGGCGTCGTCGAGTCGGTGAAGGCGGTCTCCGACCTCTTCGCGCCCGTCTCGGGCGAGGTCGTCGAGATCAACGGCGAGCTGCCGCAGAAGCCGGAGACGGTCAACCAGGACCCGTACGGCAAGGGCTGGATGATCGTCGTGAAGCCCTCGAACAAGGCCGAGTGGGATCAGCTCCTGACGGCGCCGCAGTACGAGGAATTCCTGGCGCAGGGGGGGCACTGATGGCCTCGCGCTTCATCGCCAACACGCCCGAGGAGCAGAAGCGGATGCTCGGCGTGATCGGCGCGGCGTCGCTCGAGGAGCTTCTGGTCAGGATCCCGGCGAAGGCCCGGCTTCCGCGCGCCCTCGGCCTGCCCGCGGCCATGGCGGAGACCGACCTGATCCGTCACATGAAAGCGCTCGCCGCGCGCAACGCCGACGCCGACGCGCACGTCTGCTTCATGGGCGGGGGCTCGTACGATCACTACGTGCCGAGCCCGATCAACCACCTGATCTCCCGCGGCGAGTTCTTCACCGCCTACACGCCCTACCAGCCGGAGGCGAGCCAGGGCACGCTGCGGACGATCTACGAGTATCAGACGATGCTCGCCGAGCTGACGGGCATGGACGTGGCGAACGCGTCGATCTACGACGGCGCCTCGTCGCTGGCCGAGGCTGCGCTGATGGCTCACGCGGCGACCGGGCGCGGCGAGGTCGTCCTGTCGCGCGGCGTGAACCCGCTCTACCGGCGCGTCGTCGCCACCTACGGCGAGGGGCCGGGTGTCCGTCTGCGGGATGTCGCGGCGCCCGAGGGCGTCACCGACCTCGCCGCCGCGAAGAAGGCGGTGGGGCCGAAGACCGCGGCGCTCGTGGTCCAGACGCCGAACTTCTACGGCTGTCTGGAGGACGTCGCGGCGGCGGCCGAGATCGCGCACGCCGCCGGCGCCTTGCTGGTGGTGGCGGCCGATCCCGTGAACCTCGGCGTGCTCGAGGGACCGGGCAAGCTCGGCGCCGACATCGTCGTGGGCGAAGGTCAGGGGCTCGGGGTGCCGATGAGCTTCGGCGGGCCGAATCTCGGCGTCTTCGCCGCCAAGAACGACCTCGTGCGCCGCATGCCCGGACGCCTGGTCGGCGCCACCGTCGATCGGGACGGCGCGCGCGGCTTCGTGCTGACCCTGCAGACGCGCGAGCAGCACATCCGCCGGGCGAAGGCGACCTCGAACATCTGCACGAACGTCGCGCTCTGCGCGCTGATGGCGACGATCTATCTCGCCACGCTCGGGCGCCGGGGGCTCGTGCGCGTCGGCGAGCTGTCCGCCGCGAAGGCGCACTACGCGGCCGAGCGGCTGGCGAAGATCCCGGGTGTCTCGCTCCGCTTCGCCGCGCCCTTCTTCAAGGAGTTCGCGCTGAAGCTCCCGAAGTCGCCCGAGCGCGTGGCGGCCCGGCTCGCGCGGCAGGGCTTCCTGGCCGGCGTCCCGCTCAAGAGCTTCGATCGAACCCTGGCCGATTGCCTGCTGGTCGCCGTGACCGAGCAGCGCACGAAGGACGAGATCGACGCCTTCGTCGCGGCCCTCGAGAAGGCGGTGGCGTGATGAGCGCCGGCGCCTACGACAAGCTGATCTTCGAGCTCTCCTCGCCGGGGCGCGAGGCGTTCTCGCTGGCCGGGGCCGACGTGCCCGAATCCGACGTCCGGAAGATTCTGCCCGAGAAGCATCTGCGCCGGGACGCGCCGGCGCTGCCGGAGGTGTCCGAGTTCGACGTGGTCCGGCACTATTCGCGTCTGTCGCGCATGAACTACGGCGTCGACACGCACTTCTACCCGCTCGGCTCGTGCACGATGAAATACAACCCGAAGCTCAACGAGGACATGGCGCGTTTGGCCGGCTTCGCGCGCCTGCATCCGCTGGCGGCGGAAGCGGTGGCCCAGGGCGCGCTCCAGCTCATGCACGAGCTGGCGCGGGACCTCGCGGAGATCGCCGGGATGGACGCGGTGTCGCTCCAGCCCGCCGCCGGGGCCCAGGGCGAGCTGGCCGGCGTCCTGATGATCCGCGCCTATCACCGGTCGCGCGGGGAGAAGCGCACCAAGGTGCTCGTGCCCGATTCGGCCCACGGGACCAACCCGGCCTCCACGGCGATCGCCGGCTACGAGGTCGTCGAGGTGAAGTCACTGCCGAACGGCGAGGTGGACGTCGACGCCCTCGCGCGCACGCTCGACACCGACGTGGCCGCGTTCATGATCACCGTGCCGAACACGCTCGGCATGTTCGAGCCGCGCATCGTCGAGATCACCGAGCTTTGCCACGCCAAGGGCGTGCAGGTGTACATGGACGGCGCCAACCTCAACGCGATCCTCGGGATCACCCGCCCGGGCGACCTGGGCTTCGACGTCTGCCACTTCAACCTGCACAAGACCTTCACGACGCCCCACGGCGGCGGCGGCCCCGGCGCGGGCCCGGTCGGCGTCCGGGCGCACCTCGAGCCGTTCCTGCCGGTGCCCGTCGTCACGAAGGACGGCGACGCGTACGCGCTCGACTGGAAGCGGCCGAAGTCGATCGGCAAGCTCCAGGCCTTCCTGGGCAATTTCGGGATGCTCGTGCGCGCCTACACCTACATCCGCACCATGGGCCCCGACGGCCTCCGGTCCGTCTCCGACAACGCGATCCTGAACGCGAACTACATCATGAAGCGGCTGGAGAAGGCTTACGATATCGCGGTGCCCGGCCCGTGCATGCACGAGTGTGTTCTGTCTGCTCGTCGTCAAAAGAAACTAGGTGTTACGGCGACAGATATCGCGAAGCGTCTCCTGGATCTCGGCTTCTACGCGCCCTCGACCTACTTCCCGCTGATCGTCGAGGAAGCCCTGATGATCGAGCCGACCGAGACGGAGGCGAAGGAGACGCTCGACGCGTTCTGCGACGCGATGATCCAGATCGCCCGCGAGGCCGAGACGAACGTCGCGGTGATCCACGACGCGCCCGTGACCACGCCGGTGCGGCGGCTCGATCAGACGAAGGCGGCCCGCGAGCCCAATCTACGGTGGACGCCTCGAGCCTAGCGGGATGGAGGCTCCGACTCGACTGACCGTGCGATGCTGGGGCCGTGACTGACGGCCGGCACGACGGGACCTGGCGGCTGCTGGTGACCGAGCCCACCGACGGCGCCACCAACATGGCGATCGACGAAGCGCTCTGGCGCGAGCGGCGCGCGGGCGCTGCGCCGCCCACCGTGCGCTTCTACGCGTGGGCGCCGCCGACCGTTTCCCTCGGCTACGGCCAGCCCCTCGACGACCACGTCGACGTCGCGGCGTGCCGGCGGCTCGGCGTCGGCCTCGTCAGGCGGCTGACCGGCGGCAGCGCGATCTATCACGACGGTCCGGAGGGCGAGCTGACCTACAGCGTCGTGGCCGCGGCCGAGGACATCGGCGGCGGCGCGCGCGATCTCCTGTACAGCTACCAGTGGATCGGCCGCGCGCTCGCGGCCGGCCTGCGGGCCCTGGGCGCGCCGGTCGAGATGATGGGCGCCGCGCGCGGCGACGAGCCGACGCCCGCCTTCTGCTTCGCGCGCACCGGGAGCTGCGAGATCGAGCTGGGCGGCAAGAAGCTCGTCGGGAGCGCGCAGCGGCGCTACGGCCGCACCTTCGTCCAGCACGGCTCCATCCTGCTCGGCGTCGACGCGGGACGGCTTGCCGCGATCTTTCCGACGACGGCCGAGCCGCTGGCGACATTGACCACCCTCGAGGCCGCGCTCGGCCACCGGCCGAAGTTCGACGACGTCGCGACCGCGCTCGCCGCCGCGTTCGAGCGGGAGCACGGCATTCGCCTGCGCCCCGACGGGCTCAGCGCTCACGAGACCGCCGGCGTCGAGCGCCTCGTTGGCGAGAAATACGCGACCGACGCCTGGCTCGCGGGTCCGGCATGAGCCGCGAGTATCCGGATTACCCGCGCG
>QHSM01000459.1 GCA_003221595.1 Candidatus Rokuibacteriota bacterium
GACCCATCGTTGAAGGGCCGGCGACCGCTCCACCGCGAACGACGCGACGAGCACGACGGCCAGCGCCAGGAGCACGAGCAACCCGGGCTCTTCGGGTGGTGGCTTCCCGGGCAGGAACCCGCCCAGGATGAACAGCGCGTTCCATACGACGGCCAGCGAGATGATGAAGCTCCAGCGCACCGGGATCCCCCGCTTCGCCGGTGCAGTGGGAGGTGGCGCGGCCGGGACGAACCCGACCTGGCGGATCCGCTCGATCAGGCGCGCGGGAGTCCGAAGGCACCAGAAGATGATCCCGGACGGGTAATCGGGATTCGAGTGAACGACTCGGATCCCGCGATAGATCACGGGGATGGAGCCGTACGGCTCCAGCCGGATGATCTGCTCGGGCGTGAAGGCGTAGGTGCCGAGCGGCCACGTACGAATCACCAGGGATCGCGGCGTGACCGACAGCTCCGCGAGGGGCCAGCTGGCATTGATCCAGCCGATCCGCGCGCCGCCCGTGCTCTTGAACCCTTCAGCCACGTTCAGCGCTAGCCGGTCGGTCCGTGCAATCGCCGCCACGCCGCGGCGCGACCGCCGGTCGTCCACTCCGTCCCGGCGTTCGGCAGATACTCGACGACGGACTCCTGCGAGGCGTTGGGGGCGGGGTCGGGCTGATAGATGACAACGTAGCGCCCGCGAAGGTCTTGCAGCATCTTGCGGCGCGCCCGCATGGCGAACACGAGATTCACGTCGCACCATCCGGCCACCGTGACCATGACGATTCCCATCAGCGGCAGCCCCTGGGGCTTACGCAGGTGAGCGATCAGGTGAGCGACGGCCACGACGTTCATCACCAGGACGATGACGAAGCCGGCAAGCTTGACCCGCGGGAGGTACGCGCGAAGCTCGGAGCACTCCCCTTCCGACAGGGGCCGCTGGTGGAGGCGAAACGTGCCGTCTTCGGTCTCGACCGGCTTGACGTACTGTGCGGCCAGCCGCGCCTGATCCGGCGCGCCGGCCGTCCGGCCTCTCTGCACGACGACCCACGACTCCTGCGGATGTCCGTTGACCGACCAGACGAGCCTCGACTGCTTCAGGACTTCCAGCACGACCTCGGAGCTCTCGCCGCTCTCTCGGCGGAGATGCTCGAGCTCCGGCGGCTCGGCGACAAGATCCGCAACCGCGCCCTCGCAGACCAGAACCTCCGAGTCGCGATACTGCCGTTTCAGGAGGGCGGCGAGCTTGAAGTAGTCGTTCGACATCACGATGCAGAGCGGGACGCCGAGGAAGATACCGAGGATCACGAGGATCAGGACGGCGTTCGCCACCATGGGCTCGCGGGGCTCCGGCGAGATCCCGAGAACGGCGGCACAGGCGACGAGGATGACCAGAGCGGCCAGGAGCCAGGCCGAAGCCTTCACGAGGTTCACTCGCCGGCCCAGCTGGATTCTGCGAAACTCCGCGACGGTCAGCAGACGCGACCGGGTCACTCGCAGCCCGGCGCACCAGTCGTGCGCGGCGTCAGTCATGCACGCGCGCGAGAGCTAGCCGACGGGCTGCTGGGCGCCGCGCGGCGGCCCCTTGACCTCCTCCAGAGACTTGGCGAACGCGAGCAGCTCCGCGTCGGGCTTGTCGAGGTCGATGACCTCGCCGAGCGGCTGACGCACCTTGTACGGGGTCGTGTAGTAGAGCTCGATCCGGTTGTCCTCCGGATCGTAGAAGTAGATGCTGCAGGCGATCCCGTGGGTGACCGTGCGGTCGATCTTCGTGCCTTCCTGCTGGAGCCGATGGTAGAAGGCGCGCACGTCGTCGAGTGTCTTCACCTTGAACGAGACCTGCTGCACGTTGTGCGTCTTCTGCCCAGGCTCCCTGGCCTGCACCAGCGCCAGCTCGTGATGCTCGGCGTCGGGCGCCGCGCTCAGAAAGCAGATGCCCCGCTCCAGATTCTCGTCGCTGATCGTCAGGCCCAGGACCCGCGCGTAGAAGCTCCGCATCTTCGGCAGGTCGTTGCAGAAGAGCCCGACGTGGCCCAACCCGCTGATCTCAGGCATGTCTCACCCCTCAGGTCTGCTTGTAAAACCTGGCCGCATTGTCCCACAGGAGCTTCTTCTTCGTGTCGGGCTTGAGGCTCGTCCATTTCAGGACGTTGTCCACGGAGTTGGGGAACTGGCACTCCGAGTGCGGATAGTCGGAGGCGTACATGAGGACATCGTCGCCGAGCACCCCCCGCACGTAGTTGAACATCTCCTCGCCCTCGTGGTGCTCGATGCTGCAGAAGAACCGGCCGCTGGTCATGTACTCGCTCGGGGCGTGCTTGAGCGGGGCGGTGCCGCCGACATAGATCGCCTGCTCGTCCATGCGCTTGGCCCAGAAGGGCAGCCAGCCCATGCCGCATTCCAGGATGCCCATGCGCAGGCTCGGATAGCGATCCATGATGCCGCCGCCGATGAAGGCAGCCATGAACCGCATGCCGCCCCAGGGATGCGAGGCCAGGCGGCCGAGGAAGATGTTGTCCCACAGATCCTGGTAGCCCGGGAAGTACGGGGGATTCCAGGTCAGGCTGTGGTGCATCACCGCCAGGTCGTGTTCCTGGGCGGCCTGCCAGATGGGCTCGAGGTCCGGGTGATCGACCGGAATGTCCTTGGCGAGGAGCGGCCACACCGCCACCGCCCACTTCGAGGTTCCCCACTGGCGGATCTCGCGCACCGCCTCGTCCACGTTGCGGGTCGAGGCCACGACCATGGTCTTGAGGCGCGCCGGGGCCTGCCCGCAGAAGTCCGCCGCGTGGCGGTGGTAGGCGCGAATCAGCCCGACCTCGAGGTCGACGTCCGGAAGGCCCACGACGCTGACCCACGACGTCGGAATCAGCAGATGCGCGTCGGTCCCTTCGTCGTCCATGTCCTTCAGGCGGTTCTCGGCCAGGTCGTCCTGCACGCCCGGCCGCGGTTGCTTCGTTCCGCGCCAGTTGGTGCCGCGGCCCGTGAACGTCCCGTGGGCGCTCGCCTCGCCGAGGACGCGGGGGTAGAGCTTGGTGCCCACGCGGTACTGGTGGCTGCCCGGCGTGCCGCCGATCTGGCCGGTGGCGTGTCGGTGGGCCGCCAGCTCGGCCAGGCGCGGTCGGAAGCCCGGATCGACGTAGCGGTCCAGGACCTCGGCCGCGGGGTTGACGTGGGTATCAGCATCCCAGGCGCGCAAGCCGTTCCTCATGGCGTCCTCCCCGTCACGAGCGGACCATCAGCTGCAGGCGGTGTCCGTCCGGGTCCGAAAAGTAGATGCACCGGTCTTCCCCCGGACGCCCGCTCACGACCACACCGTGCTTTTCCAGATCGGCCTTGAGCGCCTCGTAGGTGCCGGCCGCCACGTTCAGGGCCAGGTGGTTGAGGTCGTTGCCGGTCGTCAGGGGCGTCTCGCCGTGCTTCTTGAAGAGCGCCACCCCCTGCTGGCCCGCGTGCAGGAACACCTGGCGGTCGCTCTCGCGGTAGACGGTCATGCCCAGAACGTCGGTGTAGAACTTCCTGGCGCGGGAAACGTCGCTGACGTGCAGCACGAGATGGTCGATTCCGGTGGCCTGAATCATGCGCTGGCCCTCCCTCGGCTTCTCCGACCCTGCCCCGCCCTCGATATACGCCGTTCGCGGGACTCAGTCCAGGGGGGATTTTCTCTCTTCGGCCTCGCCCGGCTTTGCCGGAAGGCTGAACCATTGCTCCTTCGGGACCACCTTCGGCGCCTCCGGATCGCCCTCGTAGGCGGGGGTCATGATCTGCACGCCGTGCTCGTTGAAGACGTCGAGGATGTTCCGGTGCAGGGCGGTGTAGATCTGCCCCATCGCCTGCACGTTGTCGCAATAGCCGTTGATCTCGTAGGTGATGGCGAAGTCGCCCAGGGCGAGCTGGCGGACGAAGGGCGCCGGCTCCCGCATGAGCCCGGGCGTCCGCTCCGCGGCCATGAGGAGCATCGCCTCCACCTGGCGCCACGGCGTGGCGTACCCGACGCCGACGGTGGTGTGCAGGATCAGGCCGCGGGTGCGCGCCAGCGAGCTGTAGTTCACGACCTCGTTGTTGAGGATGGTCGAGTTGGGAATGATCACTTCCTCGTTCTTGACGGTCCTCAGGTGCGTGACCTGAAGCCGCATCCCGGTCACGTAGCCCGTCGCGCCGCTGATCTTCACCCGGTCGCCGAGCCTGAACGCACGGCGATAGGTCATCGTGTAGCCGGCGATCAAGTTGGCGATGGTCGAGGACGAGCCCAGCGAGAAGACGATGCCGATGAAGATCGAGATGCCCTTGAAGGCCTCGGAGCCCGAGCCCGGGATGTACGGGTAGGCCACGACGAGGGCCAGAGCGACGATGCCGATGCGCAAAAGCTTGTAGGTCGGGTCCGCCCACTCCGGCTCGAAGCCGGCGAACGTGACCTCACCGCGCCCGACGGCGGCGAAGAACAGGTGGACCACCTTGAGCAGGTAGCGCGTGACGAGGAAGAGGACGGCAAGGAAGAGGAGGTCGGGGATCACGACGACGAGTCCCTGGGCCATCGTCCCGAGCGGATTGAGAACGTATTCGACCAGGCGGTTCCCGGTGCCCCGGGTCCAGGGGAAGAGACCGAGCACGTACTGCAGGTACACAAACCCGATGACGATGATGGCGAGCACGCGAGCCCCGTCGAGCGATCGCCGCAGGGCCCCCCAGATCTGCTCGGCGCGCACGACCTGGAACGATTGGATGCCGACCGACTGCACGCGCCGGTGATAGCGCGCCTCCAGCGCCCCCTCCGCCCGCCGCCAGAGCCCGATGACCAGTGCGACGAGCGCCGCCAGGATCGCGGTCGCGCCCACGCCGCGCAGCGTGCTGCCGAGCAACGCCTCCCGG
>QHSM01000460.1 GCA_003221595.1 Candidatus Rokuibacteriota bacterium
CCTCGCCAAGGAGCTGGGCGAAGAGGAGATGCGTCGGCGCCTCAAGGCCGAGCCCCTGCACCTTCGCGAGCTGAGCCTCGCGGGTCACGTCGCGCTCACCGGCGACATCCTCAACCTGCACGACACGTACATGATCCCGCCGGACCGGCCGTATGCGTTCGACCCGCGCGTCGACGAGCGACTCAGCTATCGCACCCAGTCGATCCTGGTGGTCCCGCTCCAGGATCCCGCGCACAACATCCTCGGTGTGCTCGAGCTGATCAATGCGCTGGACCGGGGCCGCGTCGTGCCGTTCGATTCGCAGTACGAATCGCTGGTGGGATCGCTGGCGTCGCAGGCCGCCGTCGCCCTGCGCAACGCCCGGCTCGAGGACCTCTCCTTCAAGGACGCGCTGACCGACGTGTACAACCGTCGATACTTCTCGATACGGATGGAGGAGGAGTTCAAGCGCCATTCCCGCTTCGGCGAGCCGCTCTCGCTGGCGCTGATGGATCTGGATCACTTCAAGGAGGTCAACGACCGGTTAGGTCACCGCGCCGGGGACGAGGTCCTGCGCGACGTCGCGCAGCTTCTCGTCAAGCACTCGCGCAGCTTCAGCATCGTGACCCGGTACGGCGGCGACGAGTTCGCGATCATCCTGGTGAACACGGCGAAGGCCGGCGGCCTCACGTACGCGGAGCGCATCCGGATCATCATGGAGCAGAACCGGTTCGCGCACTCGCCGGTCACGGCCAGTCTCGGGGTCGCCAGCCTCCCGGAAGATGCGACGACCATCGACGATCTCATCGTCGCCGCTGATCGGGCCCTCTACGAGGCCAAGCGTCTGGGCCGGAACCGGGCGGCCGCCCCGTGAGCTCCCACACCGCCGCCGACCGCGAGCAGGTCCTCGACGAGCTGCTCGACATCGGCCTCGCCGTCGCCAGCGAGCGCGATCTCTACGCCCTGCTCGACCGGATCCTCGGAGCGGCGCGGCGGTTCACGCGAGCCGAGGCCGGCACCCTCTTTCTCCGCGAAGGCGATCGGCTCCGGTTCGCCGTGGTGCAGAACGACCTGGTCGAGCGAAAGCTGGCACGGCCCGAGCTGCAGCAGCGATTCGAGGCCGAGCCCCTGCGGCTCAGTGAGCCGAGTCTCGCCGGCCACGTGGCGCAGACCGGCGAGGTGGTCAACGTCGCCGACGCGCATGCGATCGGCGTGCACCAGACCCGCGCCTTCAACGCGCGATTCGACGCCACCAGCGACTACGCCACGCGCTCGGTGCTCGCCGTCCCCCTTCAAGATTCGACGGGCAGCATCGTCGGGGTGCTCGAGCTCCTGAACGCCGTCGACGACTCCGGCGCGACCGTCGCCTTCCACCGGGATCACGAGAAGCTGATCCGGGCGCTCGCCGCCCATGCCGCGGTCGCCATCCGCAATGCCCGGCTCGAGAACATCTCGTTCAAGGACGGCCTGACCGAGCTCTACAACCGCCGGTATTTCGGCCTGCGGATCGACGAGGAGGTCAAGCGCCACACCCGGTTCGGGCATCCGCTCTCGCTCGTGGTCGTGAACGTCGATCGCTTCAAGCCGATCAACGCCGAGCACGGACAGCCGGCGGGCGACGAGGTGCTCCGGGAGGTGGCGCGGCTCCTCGTCCGGCACTCCCGAAGCTTCACGATCATCGCCCGCCTGGACGGCGACGAGTTCGCCGCGCTGCTCGCCAACACGCCCAAGGCCGGCGCCGTCACCTACGCGCAGCGGATCCGCTCCGTCATCGAGGGCCATCCCTTCGCGCGCGGCACGATCACCGCGAGCTTCGGCGTGGCCGGCCTGCCGGCCGACGCCGTGTCGGCGGACGACCTGCTGGCGGCGGCTCAGCGGGCGTTGCGCCAGGCGAAGGACCTCGGCCGGAACCGCGTCACCGCGCTCTAGGTCGTCCGTTGCGTCATTCGATCGGGCCCGCGCTTGACTTGTCTCCCGCTCATGTGTCATTAGGTTCCTCGGCCGCGCGCGCGAAGCCGCCATTCGACGCACCGATGGAGGAACCCATGAGCAAAAGCCCGTTCCGCACACAGCTCGAGGCCGCCGTCAGCGCCCGTCATAGCCGCCTGAATCCGTTCACCGAGAAGTGGGTGAAGGGCGAGCTGACGCGCGCCCAGCTCGGGGCCTGGGCGGCCCAGCACCATCAGTACGTCTCGCAGTTTCCCCGCTGGTGCGCCACGGTGTACGGCCAGTGCCCGGACCCCGACGCGCGCGATTTCCTGCTCGAGAACATCATCGAGGAAGAGTCCGGCACCAAGCACGTCGATCTGCTCATCCGCTTCGCCGAGGCGTGCGGGGTCTCGCGGGCCGAAGTGGAATCCAAGCAGCAGCTCCCGACCACCCGGGGCCTCACCGCGTGGTGCTTCGAGATGTCGCATCAGCCCTTCCACATCGCGGCGGCCGGGCTCCTGGTCGGGCTCGAGTCCCAGGTGCCGGGCATCTATCAGCGCAACCTGCCTCCGCTCAAGTCGCATTACGGCTTCACCGACCACGAGGTCGAGTTCTTCGCGATCCATATCGAGGCCGACGAGGTCCACGGTGAGCGGGGCTACCAGATCGTCGAGCGTCACTGCACGAGCCCGGCGCGGCAGGCGGAGGCGGTCGACGCGGTCCGCCAGGCGACCGAGATGCGATGGCAGTACATGACCGGCCTCTACCGTGCCTTCGTCGTGAAGGACGAGGTGTGAGTCGCCACCACGTCGGACGCCTCGACGATCTGACGGCGGGCCAGCTCAAGCTGGTCGAGGCCGACGGCACGCGCGTGGTGCTGGTGAGGGTCCGGGACGAGGTGTTCGCGTGCAGTGACGAGTGCACGCATCAGGGTGGTCCCCTGAGCGAGGGGCGGGTCACCGGTACGCGGCTCGCCTGTCCCTGGCACGGCTGGATGTTCGACCTGCGCTCGGGCGAGTGCGTGATGCCCTCGCGCGGCGGGCGTGTCGGCACCTATCCGGTGACGATCGAGGGCGGCGACATCTGGGTGGAGATCGCGTGACATGGCGCTCACCCGCGATCGGGCTCGCGCGTGTGTCGAACGCGGCGTCGCCGAGGCGCAGGCGCTCGGCTTCAAGGTCGCGATCGCGGTCGTCGACGACGCCGGGCATCTGATCGTCTGTGACCGGATGGACGGCGCGCTCTGGGTGACACCCGAGATCGCCCGCGCGAAGGCCAACGCGGCGGCGGCCTTCCACGCCACCACCCTCGACCTCGAGGAGCGATTCGCCAAGCGCCAGCTCTTCGCCGACAGCGTCGCGACCCTCGGCGACTATCAGTTCGTCTTCGGCCGGGGCGCGGTTCCGCTGGTGGAGGACGGGCGCATCGTGGGTGCCGTCGGGGTCAGCGGCGCCGTGCCCGCCGACAACGACCACACGATCGCCGACGCCGCCGCGGGCCATCCCGTTCTGCCGCGCGCCCACTAGGGTCCCGCCTGAGGTAAAGTGTCGGACATGCAATTCGAGGTCGAAGTCCATCGTAACGAGATGGGCGACTGGGTCGCGGTCGCCGTGGCCTGGGGCGTCGAGGTGACCGGGCGCACCGAGAACGAGGCCCTCGCCCGGATCATGGACGCGCTCGCGCAGCACTTCAAGAAAACCCCGGGCCAGTGAGCGGGGCGCTCGCCGGGCTTCGGGTCGTCGACTGCTCTCGCCTGATCGCCGGCGGCGTGCTCGCGACGATCCTCGCCGACCACGGCGCCGATGTGATCAAGGTCGAGAACCCGCGCGGCGGCGATCCCCTGCGCACGTGGCTCCGCGATCGCGGCGAGCTGTGGTGGAAGGTGTACGCGCGCGGCAAGCGCTCGGTCACGCTGAACCTTGCCCATCCGAGGGGCCAGGGGCTCCTGCGCCGCCTGTGCCGCGGCGCCGACGTCCTCGTCGAGAACTTTCTCCCGGGCACCTTCGAGAAGTGGGGGCTCGGCTGGGAGGTCCTGTCCGCCGACAATCCGCGCCTGGTCTTCGCCCGGGTCTCCGGCTGGGGTCAGGACGGTCCCTATCGCGACCGGCCGGGCTTCGGCACGATGGTCGAAGCGATGAGCGGATTCGCCGTCGCGACGGGCGAGGCCGACGGCCCGCCGACGCTCCCCTCGTTCCCGATGGCCGACATGATCGCCGCGCTGTCGGCGACGACCGCCGTTCTGGCGGCCCTGCGTCACCGCGATCACGTCTCCGGACGCGGCCAGGTGATCGACGTCTCGCTCTACGAGCCGCTCCTGTCGGTGCTGGGCCCGGCCGCCGCCGAATTCGCTCTCGACGGAACCGTGGCGGTGCGCCGAGGCAACAGCTCCGAGAACGCGAGCCCGCGCGGGACCTACCGGACGCGCGAGGGCAAGTGGGTGGCGCTGTCGGCCTCGACGCCCGCCTCGGCGGCCGCTCTCTTCGAGGGGCTGGGCCTCGGCACCCTCCTGACGGACCCCCGCTTCGCCACCAACGACGCGCGGGTCGCCCACAACGACCTGGTGGACGCGGCGCTCACGCGCGCCATCGGCTCCCGGACGCTCGACGAGATGGTGCGGCTCTTCGAGACGGCGAACCTCACCGCCTCTCCCGTCTATGACAGCGCCGACATCGCCAAGGACCCCCACGTCGTCGGCCGCGGCATCCTCGTCGACGTCCCGGACGCCGACCTCGGAGCCGTGCGGATGACGGCGCCGACGCCCCGCCTCGCCGAGACGCCCGCCACGATCCGATCGTCGGGCCCGCCGCTCGGCGCTCACAACCGCGAGGTCTACGGCGAGATCGGCATCGACGACACCGAACTGGAGAACCTCAGCCGCGAGGGCATCGTATGACTATGGCGTTCGGCTTCCTCACCAGCGTGCTGCTCACAGTGCTGCTCGGCCTGGCACCGACGGCCCGTGCCGCCGACTACGGCGGCCCGCTCATCGACGCCCACTCACACCTGCCGAACGGCACCGCGATCGATACGTACGTCGCCGCGATGAAGCGGCACAACGTCGTCAAGGTGGTGCTCCTGGGCGTCGGAGGCCTCCAGAAGGACGACACGAACTGGCTGACGGCGGCGAGCAAGAAGTATCCCGATCGGGTGGTGGCCGGCCTGCCCCTGCCCGACCCGACCGTCGACGCGGCGGCGAGCCAGCTCGAAGTCCAGCTGGAGCGCGGCCGCAAGCGGGTGATCGGCGAGGTTCACATGCGGCAGGTCGGGCGCCGCCTGATCGATCGCGATCCGAACGGCGCGGCATTCGGACGGATCCTCGACGTCGCCGGGAAATTCGGCGTCCCGATCGTCATCCACTACGAGCTGACCGATGCGGCCGAGACCGCGCTCGATCGCGCGCTCGCCGCCCACCGCAAGACAATCGTGGTGCTCGCCCACGGTGGCGAGGGGCCGCCCGGCCGTCTCGACCGGTTCCTGATGCGCAATCCCAACCTCCGTGTGG
>QHSM01000461.1 GCA_003221595.1 Candidatus Rokuibacteriota bacterium
CGCGCTATCGAGAACGTCGAGAACTATCTGGGCGGCAAGCCGACCGACGTCATCGTCGCCCCCGTGAAGCCGCGGCGCTGACGCGCCCGCAGGAGGGACCGATCCGATGGCCGTGACATCGTTCCAGATTCGGCAGCGCTCGACGGTCCTCGACGGCCGTCCGTTCGGCGAAGCGGGGGCCTACGAGAAGATCGCCGGCGTGCTCCGCATCGGCGTCGATCCGGCTCACCCGGCGAACGAGGCGATCGCCGACCTCGCCCTGGCCCCGCGCAACGCCGCGGGCCTGGTCGAGTGCGAATCGGACTTCTACGTGCTGAGGCCGCGGGACGCCTCGCGCGGCAACCGCCGGCTCTTTCTCGACGTGCCCAACCGCGGCCGCAAGGTGGCGCTCGGGATGCTCAACAGCACGGTCCGCGTGCCCGATCCGTCGACGCCGGAGGACTTCGGCAACGGCTTCCTCATGCGCCATGGCTACACGGTGGCGTGGTGCGGCTGGCAGCACGACGTGCCGCGCCGGGACGGCCTCATGGCCCTCACGGTGCCGGCGGCGCGCGCCGACGCCGGTCCCCTCACCGGCCCGCTCCTCTGCGAGTGGCGCCCGAACAGCCGTGTCGCCACGCTGCCCCTCGCCGACCGCTACCACATCGCGCACCCCGCGGCCGATCTCGACGACCCGGCCGCCCGCTTGACGGTTCGCGAGCACGCCGGCGCGCCTGCCGCGGCGGTTGCGCGCGCGGCGTGGCGGTTTGCCGACGCCTCGCACGTGAGCCTCGACGGCGGGTTCGAGCCCGGGAAAATCTACGAGCTCGTCTACCGCTCCGAGAAGCCGCCCCTCGTCGGCCTCGGCCTCCTGGCCGTGCGCGACACGGCGGCGTGGCTCCGCTTCGCGACGGCCGCCGACGGCAACCCCTGCGCGGGCGCGCTCGAGCGCGCGTACGTCCTGGGGGTGTCGCAGACCGGACGATTCCTCCGCCACTTCCTCTACCTCGGCCTGAACGAGGACGAGTCGGGACGCGCGGTCTTCGACGGCGTGATGGCACACGTCGCCGGCGCCCGCCGCGGCGAGTTCAACCAGCGCTTCGGTCAGCCGTCACTGAACGCCACCTGCTCGGTCGGAAGCCTGTTCCCGTTCACCGACGTGCCCGCGGTCGATCCGGTGACCGGCGAGCGCGGCGCGCTGCTCGCGCGCCTCGAGGCGAAGGGCAAGCTGCCGAAGGTCGTCCTGACCAACACGTCGGCCGAGTACTGGCGCGGCGACGCCTCGCTCGCGCACACCGACGTCGAGGGCACTCGGGACGTGGCGCCCCGCCCCACGACGCGGCTCTATCTCTTCGCGGGCTGCCAGCACACGCCGGGAACGCTGCCACCGCCCGACGCGGATCCCAACACCGGCTCACGCGGCCTGCAGACCTTCAATGTCGTGGATTACGCGCCGCTCCTTCGCGCGACGCTCGTGAACCTCGACCGCTGGGTCACTGCGGGCGCCGAGCCTCCGCCGAGCGTCGTGCCCCGGCTCGCCGACGGCACCGCCGTTCCGGCCGAGTCGACCCGCGAGCGCTATGCGCGCATTCCCGGCGTGCGCTTCCCGGATCGGATCGAGCGCCCGCGCCGGCTCGACTTCGGGCCCGACCTCGGGCGCGGCATGGTGAATGAGCTGCCACCGAAGATCGGCGCGCCGTTCGTGACGTTCGTGCCGTCGGTCGACGACGACGGCAACGACCTTCCCGGCATCCGTCCCGTGGAGCTCGCGGCGCCCCTCGCCACCTTCACCGGCTGGAACCCGCGCCATCCCGACCAGGGCGCCGGGGGCGACCTGATGGCGATGCTGGGATCGACGCTTCCGTTCGCGCCGACCGCCGCCGCACGCCGGGCCAGCGGTGACCCGCGCCCCTCGATCGAGGAGCGCTACGCCGCGCGCGGCGCGTACCTCGAGCGCGTGCGCGAGTCGGCAACGGGGCTCGTCGCGGAGCGACACATGCTCGCCGAGGACGTGGACGCGGTGGTGGAGCGCGCCGGGAGGCTCTGGGACTTCATCGGCCGCGCTTGAACCACTCGTAGATCTCCTCGCCGGTCGTCATCCAGACGCCCTTGTGCCGGCGGATGTAATCGTAGGCCGCCTCGAAGTACTTGATGCGGTGGGGCACGCCGTGGATGTACGGATGGACCGCGATCGCCATGACGCGCGGGTTCTTCGCGCCCTCGAGGTAGAGCCGGTCGAACTGGTCGCGCACCCGGTCGAGCCAGGCGCTCGACTCGTGATGCTGGATGAGCATCATCGGGATGTCGTTCAGCTCGAGCGTGTACGGCACCGACACCAGTGAGCCGGATGTCGTCTTGATCTCGTAGGGCTGGTCGTCGTTGACCCAGTCCGACACGTACTCGATCCCCTCCTCGGCCAGGATGTCGAGCGTCTCCCAGGTCTCGGTGAGTCCGGGACCGAGCCAGCCCTTCGGCGTCTTGCCGGTGAACTCGCGGAGAATCCCGATGGCCGTCCGGATCGCCGCGCGCTGGTCGGGTACCAGGTGCATCGCCCCCTGCTTCACGCCGTGGCCCATGAATTCCCAGCCCGCGTCCAGCATCGCCCGCGCGACCGGCTCGTAGGATCGGCAGACGTTGGCGTTGATGGCGGTGGTCGCGCGGATCTTGCGCTTGGCCAGAGCCTCGAGCAGGCGCCAGAACCCCACGCGCATCCCGTAGTCGTGCCACGCCCAGTTCGGCACGTCCGGCACCGTCGTGACGCCCTGCGGAGCCGACAGGACGCCCCGCGGCATCGGCTTCTCGATGTCCCACTCCTCCACGTTGACGATCGTCCACACCGCGATGCGCGCGCGCCGGGGCAGCTTCCAGGGACGTCGAGTGGCGAGCGGCGAATAGTCGAAGCGTTCGTGCGGCAGTCTCACGCGTGCCTCCTGTGATCGGCGGTGCCAACCCGCGGGGTTCGCCTATAGTACAATCGACCGCCGTCGTGGACTTCTGGATCAGTCAGCTCTTCAACGGCGTGTCGTACGGCGCCCTCCTCTTCCTCCTCGCCGGAGGTCTCTCGCTCATCTTCGGCATGATGCGCATCGTCAACATGACGCACGGCTCGTACTACCTCCTCGGCGGCTACGTCGCCCTCACGACGATCTGGCGCACCGGCAGCTTCGTCCTCGCCGTGCTCGTGGGGGCGCTGGCGATCGCGCTCGTCGGCATCGCGGAGTGGAACGCGTTCCTCAAGCGGCTGAGCGGGCAGGAGCTGGGGCAGGTGCTGACCACGATGGGCTTCGCGCTCATCTTCCAGGATCTGGCGCTGATCCTCTGGGGCGGCGATCCCTACACGATCCCGGTGCCGGCGGCGCTCTCGGGATCGTACGTGATCGGGCAGCTCTACTTTCCGGTCTATCGGATCTTCATCATCGCCGTCGCCCTGTTCGTGGCCCTCGTGCTCTGGCTGGCGCTCGAGCGGACGCGCATCGGCGCGATGATCCGGGCCACCGTCGACGATCCCGAGATGGCGCGCGGCGTGGGGATCAACGTCTTCCTGATCTCGATGGCCGTGTTCGCGCTCGGGGCGACTCTCGCCGCCCTCGCGGGCGTGGTCGCGGGCGGCTTCGTCGGCGTGTATCCCGGCGCCGATTTCGAGATCCTCCCGTACGCCTTCGTGGTGGTCATCGTCGGCGGCATGGGGAGCCTCAAGGGGGCGCTGATCGGCAGCCTGATGGTGGGCCTGCTCGACAACTTCGGCAAGGCGCTCTTTCCGGAGCTCTCCTACTTCACGCTGTTCGCGCCGATGGCGGCGATCCTGGCGGTACGCCCGACCGGGCTTTTCGGCCGCGCGTGATGCGCGTCGCGATCGTCGTCGCGTTCCTGGCGCTGCTCGTGGCGCCCCCGCTCCTCTCCTCGTTCCTCCTGGCGCTCTTGACCCAGGCGGTCATCTACGCCGTCCTCGCCATGAGCCTCGACATCATCCTCGGCTACACCGGCCTCGCCTCGCTGGGCCACGCCGCCTATCTGGGGCTCGGGGCCTACAGCGTGGGCATCCTGGCGACGCGACACGGCGCGTCCTTCTGGGTCACGCTCGTGGTCGGCATCCTGCTGGCGACGGCGGTGGCGGCGCTCTTCGGGCTCGTCGCCCTGCGGGCGACCGGCGTCTACTTTCTGATGATCACGCTGGCCCTCGGCATGGTCGTGTGGGGCCTGGCGCATCGCTGGGTGTCGCTGACCCAGGGCGACAACGGCATCTCGGGCGTGCCGCGCCCCGAGCTGGGCCTTCCCTGGTCGTTCAGCAAGGGCATCTCGTTCTACTATCTCGCGCTCGCCGCATTCCTGCTGGCCTTCGTCGTCTTGCGGACGATCGTGCGCTCGCCGTTCGGGCAAACGCTGGTGGGCATCCGCGAGAGCGAGTCGCGCATGCGGACGCTCGGCTATCACGTGTGGCTGCACAAGTACCTCGGCTTTGTCATCGCGGGCGGTGTCGGCGGGTTCGCGGGCGTGCTGTGGGCGTACTACAACGGCTTCGTCAGCCCGTCCGACCTCGAGCTGGCCACCTCGGTCGAGATCCTGCTGATGGTCGCGCTGGGCGGCCGCGGGACGCTGCTCGGGCCGGCGCTCGGCGCCGCCCTCATCGTCGGGCTGAAAAATCTCGTATCGGTCTACACGCACCGCTGGCTCCTGATCCTGGGCGCCGTCTACATCGGCACCATCGTGTACGCGCCCGAAGGGATCGTGGGAGCGCTGAGACAGTGGACGAAAGGAGAGCGAGCCATGGGGAAGAAAGCGGTCGTCTCGGTTCTGCTGGCGTTGCTCCTCACCGGCGTCGCCGGCTCCGAGTCGGTCTGGGCCCAGAAGGGGCCGATCCGGATCGGCGTGATCACCGCCATGACCGGCGGAGCCGCGCAGATCGGCAAGGACATGACGAACGGCATCTCGATGTGGCTCGACGAGAACAACCAGACGATCGCGGGCCGCAAGGTCGAGGTGATCGTCGAGGACAGCCAGGGCCAGCCCAACGTGGCGCTCACCAAGCTGCAGAAGCTCGTCGAGAGCGACCGGGTGCACATCCTGGTCGGCGAGATCTTCGCGCACATCGGCTACGCGATGGCGCCCAAGGTGGAGGAGTACCGCATCCCGATGCTGTATCCGGTCATCGCCGCCGACGACCTCACCCAGCGCAAGCCCGCCAAGTGGATCGTGCGCACGGGCTGGGCGTCGAGCCAGCCCTCGCACCCGTTCGGCGAGTACGCGGCCAAGACCCTCGGCCACAAGCGCATCGCCGTCATCGGCATAGACTACGCCTTCGGCTGGGAGGTCGTCGGCGGCTTCCAGAAAACCTTCGAGGAAAACGGCGGCCAGATCATCCAGAAGCTCTGGGCCCCGCTCAACACCACGGACTTCGCGCCC
>QHSM01000462.1 GCA_003221595.1 Candidatus Rokuibacteriota bacterium
CTGGTCCAGCAGCGCATCGAGACGCTCGAGCGCTACGGCCAGAACGAGGCGCTCGCGCGAACCATCGCCGACCCCGTCGCGCGCGCGGCGCGCCTCAAGCAGCTCGCCGAGACCTGGGCCCGACAGTTCGATCCGAATTCGATGATCACGCTGCGCAAGGCGGCCGTCAGATACGACGCCGAGCGCGACTTCAGCCGGATTCGCGCCAGGGTGCTCTACGTCCTCTCCAGGACCGACAAGCTCTTCCCGCCGTCGATCGCGCCGGCCGTGATGGACAAGCTCCAGAGAGCCGGCGTGGAGGCGCAGTACTTCGAGATCGACACCGAGCTCGGCCACTCGGCGAGCGGCCCCGAGTGGGCGAAGTGGGCGCCCGTGCTGAAGGATTTCCTGGCGAAGCTCGAGCAGTAGATCTGAGCGACTCCCCCGCGCCCTCCCCCGCCTTCCCGCGCGAGCGCACGTGGCTCTTGCCGGCGCTCCACGCGACGCAGCGCACCGAGGGGTGGCTCTCGCCCGACGCGCTCGAACGGATCGCGGCCCACCTGCGCGTGCCGAAGAGCGAGGTATGGGCGGTCGCGAGCCACTATCCCGAGTTCAGGCTCGCCCAGCCCGGCCGAAGAATCGTCCGGGTCTGCACCGGCGTGAGCTGCCGGGCGCGCGGAGGCCGAGATCTGGTAGCGGCGTGCGAGCGAGCGCTCGGCATCGCCGCCGGCCTGACGACGGCCGATGGCGCCGTCACCCTGGAAGAGATGGACTGCGCCTTCGCCTGCTCGGTCGCGCCGGTGGTGGAAGTCGACCACGCCTATCGGGGCCGCGTCGCGCCCGGTGATATCGATTCGCTGCTCTCGGCACCGGCCCACGCCGGGCATCGCGAGGTAGCCTCCGCCACGATAGCGCCCGTCGGGTCGCGCGCTCCGGTATCGGGCTCGCCGGCACAGCGACTCGCGGCCCTGGCCGGCGACGCCGGCGCGCGGAGCACCGGCGCCCGGCTCATCGTCGGAGTCGGCGCGTGCTCGCTGGCCGTCGGCGCCGACCAGACGCTCGCGGCGCTCCGGGCCGAGGTGGCCCGGCGAGGGCTGCCGTTCGCCGCCGTGGCCGCCGGCTGTAACGGCATGTGCTGGGCGGCCCCGGCCGTCACCGTGGCGCGCGACGGTCAGTCACCCCGCGTCATGGGCCCCGTGACCGCCGCCGCCGTGCCGCGACTGCTCGATGCTCTCGCGGCGAATGCGCTCGACGACGCCGCCGGCCGCGAGTTCATGGCGCCTCAGCATCGCGTGCTGCTCGAGCGCTGCGGCTTGACCGATCCCGGCGACATCGCCGATGCGCTTCGGCGCGGCGCGTACGCGGCCTTCGCGCAGGCGCTGACCGACGGAAGCCCGGAGCGGGTCATCGAGGAGGTCCGGGCCGCGGGCCTCGCCGGGCGCGGCGGCGCCTACTTCCAGACGGCGGTGAAGTGGGCCGGCTGCCGGGCCGCGCGCGGCACGCCGAAGTTCATCGTCGTGAACGCTGAAGAGGGCGAGCCCGGCATCTTCAAGGACCGCCACCTGATGGAGGGCGATCCGCACCGGCTGCTCGAGGCCATGCTGCTGGCGGCGTTCGCGGCGGGCGCCTCACGCGGCATCCTTTATATCCACGGCGAGGCCGAGCTTTCGGCCCAGCGCGTGGCCACCGCTCTGGCTCAGGCCCGCGCCCATGGCCTGGTGGGCGATCGCATCCTCGGCTCGGACTTCTCGCTCGAGGTCGAGATCCGCCGCGGCGCCGGCGGCTTCGTCCTGGGCGAGGAGACGGCTTTGCTCGAGTCGATCGAGGGCCGGCGAGCGATGCCCAGACCGCGCCCCCCGTTTCCGGTCGAGGCCGGGCTCTTCGGCAAGCCGACCGTCATCAACAACGTCGAGACGCTGGCGGCGGTGCCCTCGATCGTCGCCCGCGGCGGCGCGTGGTTCGCGAGCCTCGGCGGCGGGCGCGGCACGAAGCTCTTCGGCCTCTCGGGGCACCTGAAGCGGCCGGGCGTCGTCGAGATGGAGCTCGGCTGTACGCTTCGCACGCTCATCGACACGGTCGGCGGCGGATCGTCGACGGGCCGGCCGATCCGCGCGGCGGTCGTGGGCGGCCCGTCGGGCAGCATCGTGCATCCGCGCCAGTTCGATGAGCCGCTCATCCCGCGCGGCCCCGTCAATCCGGGCACCGGGGGCGTCGTCACGCTCGACGATCAGACGTCGGTGCGAGACGCCGTCCGGACGCTTCTCGCCTTCAACACGCGCGAGTCCTGCGGCAAGTGCACGCCGTGCCGCGAGGGGACGGCGCGCCTGCTCACGATGCTCGACGGGCCGGTCGACGGGGCCGGCGTGAAGGCGCTGAGCGAGGTGATCCAGGTGGCGTCGCTCTGCGGGCTCGGCCAGGCGGCGCCGTTCGCCGTGCTCTCGGGGCTTGCCGAGTTCCCGGACGAGTTCGGCGTATCATGAGGCTCCCATGAAGCTCGTCATCGACGCCCGGACGGTCGAGCTCCCCGAGGGCGCCACCGTCCTCGACGGCGTGAACCGCCTCGGGATCGCCCTGCCGCAGCTCTGCAAGGACCCCGACCGGTCGCCGCTCGGTGCGTGCCGGACCTGCCTCGTGCACGTCGAGGGTCAGCGCGGGCTCCCGGCCTCGTGTCACCTCCCGGCCCGCGAGGGCATGGTGGTCTCGACCGAGCACCCGGACGCGATCCGTGTGCGAAAGGCGGTGCTCGACCTCACGAGCTCGATGCTCACGCGATCCGAGGAGCGGAACGGCTTCGGCCAGCTCTCCGACGCGGCGGCGCGCCACGGGCTGCTCGAGCCCGGCTGGGCCCCGCAGCACCAGTTCGCCGTGGACGCGAGCAAGTCGTTCTTCGTGCTCGACCGCGAGGCGTGCATCCTCTGCGGGCGCTGCGCGGTCGCCTGCGACGACGTCCAGCAGATCGGCGCCATCGCGCTCCTCGGCCGCGGCCACGCGACCAAGGTCGGCGTCTTCGCCGACGGCGCCATGTCCTCGTCGGTCTGCACCTCGTGCGGCCAGTGCGTGGCGACGTGTCCGACCGGCGCCCTGCGGCCGAAGGAGACGCCGGCCAAGATCGCGCGGAACGTCGACACCACGTGCCCCTACTGCGGCGTGGGGTGCGGCATCAAGCTGGGCGTGCGCGAGTCCGAGGCGCTGGCCCTCATGGCCGACGACGAGCCCTCGAACCGGTCGAGCCTCGGCATGCTCTGCGTCAAGGGCCGCTTCGGCACCGGCTTCGTGCATGCGAAGGACCGGATCACGCGCCCGATGATTCGCCGCGAGCGGGGCTGGGTGGAAGTCGGCTGGGACGAGGCGCTGGAAGCCGCCGCCGAGGGCCTGGCGCGTAACCGGGGCCGGTTCGGGGCCCTCGGCAGCGCCAAGGCCACCAACGAGGACGGCTACCTCATCCAGAAGTTCTGCCGGCTCGTGATGCAGACCAACGACGTGGACCACTGCACGCGGCTCTGTCACTCGCCGTCGGTCGAGGCCATGCTGGCCTCGATGGGCTCCGGCGCCACGTCGAATTCCTACCAGGACTACGAGGACGCCGGCTGCCTGATGGTCGTCGGCGCCGACGCGTCGTCGAACCATCCGGTGATCGCGATTCGCTTCCGCCGGGCCGTCAGCCGGGGGGCGCGGCTGATCGTCATCAACCCCAAGCGCGTCGAGCTGTGCGACCAGGCGGACCTCTGGATCCAGCCGCGGCCGGGCACGGATGTCCCCCTGTTCAACGCGATGGCTCGCGTGATCCTCGACGAGGGGCTCGCGGCCCGCGAGTTCATCCGCGGGCGCACCGAGGGGTTCGACGCCTGGCGCGAGTCGCTCGAGCCGTTCACGCTCGAGCACGCCGCGCGCGTCACCGGCGTGCCGGCCGAGGACATCGCGCAGGCCGCGCGCTGGTACGCGCGTCCGCCCTTCGCCGGCTCGTGCCTGATCTGGGGCATGGGCGTCACCCAGCACACCAACGGGATCCACAACGCCCACGCGCTCCTGAACCTCTCGCTGGTGGCGGGCCAGATGGGCTTCCACGGCAGCGGCATCTCGCCGCTGCGCGGCCAGAACAACGTCCAGGGCTGCGGCGACGCCGGCTGCATTCCCACGAACCTGCCCGGCTACCAGCACTACGTCCCCGAGACGCTCGCGAAGTTCGCGACGGCGTGGGGCGCCCCGCCGCCGGCGCGCGCCGGACGCGTCGTCACCGAGATGGTCGAGGGATGCCTGTCCGGCGAGACGCGCGCCATGTACGTCGTCGGCGAGAATCCCCTGCTCTCGGAGCCCGACCTGCACCACGCCGAGAAGGCGATCGGGCAGCTCGACTTCCTCGTCGTCCAGGACCTGTTCATGCACGAGACGGCCGAGCGCGCGAACGTCTTCCTGCCGGCGGCCGCGTTCGCGGAGAAGGAAGGGACGTTCACCAACTCGGAGCGCCGGGTGCAGCGGGTGCGGCAGGCGCTCGCGCCGCCGGGGCACGCGATGCCCGACTGGTGGATCACCGCCGAGCTGGCCAAGCGCGTGGCGAAGAAGCTGGGCCTGGACGTCAGGGGCCAGTTCGACTATCCGGGCCCGGCGCAGATCTTCGACGAGATGGCGCGGTTGACGCCGTTCCTGGGCGGGCTCTCCCACGCCCGGCTCGAC